>JAJBBD010000320.1 GCA_020532355.1 Candidatus Cloacimonadota bacterium
AAAAGACTACCTTAAAAAACGAAGATACCCCTCTCGCTTTTGTCTACACTCTTAAACCTACCGGCTATCTAGTGATTTCTGCCCAAAGCGAATTGCCCCCTCTAATGGCATATTCATGGGATTCCACGTACGATTCCAAAGACCCTGTCAATCCCTTGCAACAAATACTTGTGGCAGATCTTACTTTCAGACTCCAATGGGCAGACTACTCACATGAAGATGCCTGGCAGGAACTAGAAAAAAATCCGCAAAGCATATCGATGAGAAATGAATATCTGATGAATTCAACTTGGAATCAGACAGCTCCTTGGAACAGGATGTGCCCCATAGATCCCATTAGCAATACTCGCAGTGTAGCAGGTTGCCCTGCCATTGCTATGGGACAAATAATAAATTATCTAAAAACTCTAAACTGTACCCGCCTTACCAACGCAGATGATTATTATCACTCCTTTTCCGGCAGAAACTACATGATTGATGATGATTTTGCCGATCTGAGATTTCCCTCCTTTCTCTCTCTCAACGATTATCTCGACCGCATTAACATGGCGTTTAATTATGAACAGAACCTGTCCGACAGCTTGCAGGCTGCGTTGGTATTTGCTTGCGGTACAGCTTTACAGCAGATATATTCATCTCAAGTTTCCGGCACTCTATCTGTAAATCAGGCATTCGCCGCCTATCAAAGATTTGGCTTTGCGCGCGCCAATCTCTTGGGTCCTGACCACCCCAATCTCTATGTACGCATGATGTTCGATTTATCCGATGGTATTCCCGTGCATCTGGCAATGGTAACTCCCACCCAGGATGCAGGGCACAACGTGGTAGTGGATGGCTTCAACGATGAGGGACTATTTCACCTAAACTTCGGTTGGGGTGGGCAATACAACGGCTGGTACTCGCTGCCGGAGCAAATGCCCTATGGACTAACCGTAGTAGAAGGCGCCGTAGTAGATCTGAGTCCCACAACGACAGTGCTGAGCCTTCCCGAGCAGATAACAATGTCAGCCGGGGAATCCCAAAATATCGAGCTTGTAAATCTTTCCGATACTGAACTCACCTTATTGGATGTACTTTATCAGGACGGCTTGAATGCGGATGAATGGCAGATTTCGGTGGATTTGCCGATTACCATTGATGCCATGGGTGTCCTGAATCTTACGTTGAGCCACACAATTCCCCTCCGAGAAATCGTACATGGCAAGATCCGATTCGTTTTTGACCAAGCCTTTCTCAGCGTACCCATCTCTTTCAGCCCTTCTAGCTCAAGCCAAGATGAATCTCAAAGCCCGGCTGCAGTTCATGTAAGCACTTCACCAAATCCATTTTCTACCACCTGTAGCTTCCACATTTCTGGAGCCAAAAGCGACGATTTGGAACTGAGCATCTACAATCTTAAAGGACAGGTGCTCAAACGCTCGAAGCAAATGAACTGGAACGGCAGAGATACACAGGGAAAGATTTGCCCTACAGGCATTTATCTGTATAGAATCGAAGGAACGGACTTCCATTCTACGGGAAGAATACTGAAGCAATAATATCCTGCTTTTTTTAAGAGCACAATCAAGGCTCCAAGCAGACCGCCGTGACCCGATAAAACATGTGTTCTGCGCCCATACCAACTCCGCTGTGCCGATACTCTGTAGCCGGATAAGCGATGGGTGCCAAAAAATAATAGTCACCAAAAGCATCGTCCGATCCATTAAAATAAAGAAAATAATACTGGGGTATGATGCTGTTTCCGTATTCGTCTTCGTATATATGATTCCAGCTTATAATGGCGTCATTCCCATCCATCTGAATAGTAGTATTCACTTCAGGAATAGTTCCTGACAGAACCTGAATGTATCCATATTTGGTTTCACTAGCATAGCTTATGCCATCTCCAACTGTTAAAGTCACATCATATACACCCGGCTGCGTAAAGCTTATCTGAGGGTTTTGCAGACTGCTGCTTTGTCCTCCAAAATCCCACTGCCACGAAGTTATTGGAGCGCTTCCCTCTATGCTGAGATCGGTAAATTGCACAGTGAGAGGAGCCGTTCCAGAAAGTATATCTCCCCTAAAATCTGACTGAAGCCCAACAGGTGGCGTCCAGATATATGAGGCTCCAAACGCTGGAAGTTGTGCGGATGAAAATACTACTCGATCATCTGGATCGGTTCCGGCATTGGAAGTTGCCCAATCGCCACCATTGCTTACTACCCGATTTGAAAAATTGCCAGCCGGTATAACCGGTGCCGCCCTCAGCCCTACATGACAGGAACTTGTTGTACTCGCTTGCATTTCTCCATAATTAATCTTAATCTGCATTCCAGCTTCAAGTAACTGAATCTGAAAATTGAACGAATCTCCTTCGTTATTCTTTTTCCTTAAGTGCTCCCACTGCACCGTCAGCACTCGATTAGGGGCTGTGCCAGATTGTTTGATATAGATATTTGACCCAGATTGGGCTTGCAAATCCATGCCCAACCCGGAGATTCTTGCCACCAGACTTTGATCTGCTTGCCCATCCATTATTGTGTTCAAGGGCTTGCTGATATCAGTTGAGCGCATATCCACAGCGTTTTCGCCTAACGATGATTTGCCCAATGAAATCCAACCATCCACATGAACCCCCACTCTGTCGAAGGTATCTCCGGCAAAATCAAACTGAAATCCGATGGGAAATCCGGGGCCTGTCCAATATTGAACACTTCCAGCCGGATTCAGCGGATAAACTATATACTGACTATCCATACTTGGGCTTCCCAAAGTACTGCCGTCGGAAATTGATATGTAACTGCCGACTGAGTATTGGAAGTCGTAGTTTGCCAACAGGTTATCGCTCCACAAAAAACATACGCTTACAACAATAATAAGCACAGATAACATACGTTTCATAGTACACCTCTTAGATTATGATAAGCCAAATTCCATTAGCTCATACATTTACGATTATTTTTCTTGATATATCCAAATCACTATTGTGTCAAGCATAAATGTCATTTACGAGATTTTTGCTGATCCATATATTATACAATATCAATTAGTTGCAAATTCTATACTCACTTGTGGATACAATGCTAGGAATCTTATAAATTGCTCATTTCTGCCAATGACCGCATTGTATGACATCCCATCCCCACGCGATTGGCTTATTCTCAAGTTTGATTCAATCTGCCTTCATCTTGAATATTAGCAGTATCACGGGAGAAACTATCCTTAATGTATACTTAAAGCATAGGGAAAAACTCAAGTGATATCGTTTCTGAAGGGTACGATTACCTGATAACCGGGAATATAGAACTTGCTATTAGTAAAGAGATTAGAAGAAACAATTGGCAAGATTGATCAATACTGCCAATACTGTTTTATGTAAACTAATATTAATTTGAGTAAGCATGCTTTTGAATCTGGGCGGATTTGATAATCAAGAAATAATTCTTGACAAGATAAGCGGCACTAACATAATTAGTTCGTGTGGAATAAATACTAAAACACAATTGATTTAAGGAAGTAATGCTATGATCGGTGAAAGATTACGTGCCCTGCGTCGCGAACTCAAGAAGAAACAGATAGAGATCGCTAAAGAGCTGAAGTTAAATCCTTCTGCTATTTCTCAAATGGAAAGCGGAAAGATCAATCCTTCTTTGGATAATATGGTGCAAATGTGGAAGCTTTATGGGGTGGATTTACATTGGCTTATAACCGGAGAGGGAGCTATGTTTTCGGACAGTAAAAAAGGACTTGAAGAAAGCAAAAACAAGGGTTGGGAAACTCTGCAGCAAATGCTTAATAAGAGTTTGGAAGAGATCGCTAAGGCTAAGATTGACTTGGTTGATTCTGCAGTAATAGATATTCCTGTACAGGGTGAAATTGCTGCCGGACCTCCGGTTGAGAGTAAACATCCTCAAACCGATACCATCTCAATCCGGCGCGGACAGATCAAGGGAACTCCGGGCAACTTTGTAAGTCTGAGAGTTAATGGGCATAGCATGGAGCCTTCTCTTCGCCATGATGATATAGTGGTTATTAACCAATGTAACGATTGGGACAAGCTTTCCGGTAAGATTTGCGCTGTTCGCATCGACGGCGCTATCACGCTTAAGATGATGACTATGGATCATAAAACCCGTACCGTAATTCTTCTGCCCATAAATGAAGAATACAAGCCTATTTTGGTTAAACCTGAAGAGCATGGAGATCTTAGCTTGATTGGGAATGTAGCTTCTTTGTATCGCAGATTTTAGCCAATATCTGAGGAGTATATTAGGTTCTGATCATCTTTTCTTGGCGTAAATTAGTGTGGCGCCTGCTAAAAGTATGATGTTACCTATGCTCAACTTATAATAAAGTATTCTTGATATTCGCTTAAGTCGATAATCTCGTTTGCAAAACCTCTGCCGAAATCATCGTCGATACTGGCAATAAGCATGGAGTATTTCTCGCGTAGCAGACCTAGCACCCTGTATAGTACCGAACGTTCTCGTTTGTTTAGTATGTAATAGGGATCGTCTATCAGCAGTACTTTAGGTTCAATCAACAGGCAACGGACAAAGCTAAGCAGCTTAAGATCCCCGGCTCGATAGCGTACCGGGCGAAAGGACAAATCCAAGTTTAGTCCAAACAAAGTCATCAAGGCTTTGATTTTTGTATTGATTTCATCGTCATCCATATCCGGATGCAACCATCTTATGGGCAGCATAAGGTTCTCGTATAAAGATAGATTGGAAAGCATTATGCCTTCGTCGAATACATAGCCAAAAAAGCTTGCTTGCAAGCCGGCAGCCAGAAATTGGGGTAGGCCAACTCCATCAATGTAAATCCCTCCAGAAAGCACTTCATCTAAGCCCATAATAGCGTTCAAAATGGCTCGGGAAAGATTCTCGCTGGGATCGTATAGCTGACTTACGTCATTAACTGAAAGTTTGAGGCTCAAACCCTGTAAACCTTCTTTACTGCATACATCCTTAAACTCTATTATCATCTCAATATCCAAAACAACCAGGTTATTAACATATCGGCAAGAATGATGGCAAAAATCGAGCTAACTACAGCCCGTATGGTACGCTGAGGAACCTCTGTGCTGGCATGACCTACGCTCATTCCATGGTATGTTGAAACCGTGGAGACAATCAATCCAAATACAGTAGATTTAATTAGGCTCGAGATAACATGAGAGAACTTAAGCACCGAGAGAAATTCACTCATAAAAGTAGCAAACTCGAGATTGCTGAACATCCTTGAAAACAGCCATCCGCCTAATACTGCCACAAAATTGAAGTATAACACCAATATTATCATTGCCACTACTACTCCAATTATTCGGGAAAGCACTAAATAGCCAATAGGCGATATTCCAAAAGATTCTATCAGATCTATCTCTCTCCGAACCTTCATATTCCCTAATTCTGTAGAGATTGCTGTTCCACTGCGAGCAACTACTACCAAAGCAGTTAAAATGCCTGATAGTTCATTTACCACTACTGTTACCAAAACAATGTGTACCCAAATGCCCTGCCCAAATCCCGAAAGTAGATTTGTGCCCTGCAATATTACCAAGCCCCCTATTGCCAAAGCTAAAAAGCTTATCAGTGGAAGCGCTTCATATCCAGTAAAGAGGATTTGCCTCAAGATCACCATTGAGCTTAGGTTACGATTTGACCTCAGATGAAGCACCTCATCCAAAGTAAGAGCCAAAAATGAAAGAAAGCCCTGGGCGGACTTCCTTTCACATACTTTCGTCATAGACTCTGCCACAAAAAATGCTATTTTAGAATAAGGGTCTTCTTTGTAGAAGTGTAACGACTGTGAAATCTTACTTCTACAACATAAGTACCAGCTTGTGCCAGATTCCCATTTGTATCCGTCCGGTCCCAAGAATAGAATCCGGTTTTGTCCAAAATTCCACTGTAAACAGTTTTTACGATATCGCCCTTTTCTGAAATAATTACAATTGAGATATCCGTTACACCGTTGTATGCCAACGCAATCTCACATTTATCCTTCATGGGGTTGGGACTAATGTCGAAGCGGTACAATTCATCCAATTCTTTTGCCAGCAGAGCCACACTTAACAGCAACATGATACCGATAATTATAAATACCTTGCTTTTCATAGTTACCTCACATTTAGTTTTTAACATATAGTTAATACTTTTGCAAGTTTTATTCCTTTGTCATCATTCTTTCGCACATCTGGATGCCTCCCATTACGCCAGCACGGTTACCATAACGGGCAAGTACACATTTCAGATGCTTGGCGTTTGCCTCGGGGAGCAATTCTTTGATTCCTTGTTCCAAAGTGGGAATATTATACAGGGACAAATCCATCGCCCCCCCGCCAAATATTAGAATATCGGGATCCAAGATTGTACACAGATTTGCCATAGCACGAATCATCGCTTCTTCACCTAGCGCTATAACCTTATTGACTACAGAAATACGATTTCTCAAGGAGATCAGATTTGGTAATGCCATTCCTGCATAGGGTGAATTGAGCGCCTGTAATCTTCGGCGAATACCATCAACAGAGCTATATGCCTCCACACATCCCTTCTTTCCACAAGCACAAAGTTCACCCTCAGGATATACTATGGTATGACCAATTTCTGCAGCAAAACCGTGCGCACCATGGAATACTGATCCTTGATAAACTATACCTCCTCCGATACCGCTGCCAATTGTTATACCCACACATAACTCACAATCTTGCAAACCAGATTCTGCCAAAGTCATAAGATTGGCATCATTATCTACGAATACTGGAAGGTTAATATCTTCTGGGATAATTTCGGCGGGGTTTAGGTTTGTCCAAAATCTCAGATTAGGATTTAAGCCCACAATCTTGCCATCGGGGAAACTTAGCGTACCAGGACTTCCGATGCCGATACCACAAACATTCCATTTTTTTACCCGATTAAAGATCTGAGCAAAGGTGCTACGAAAGCTTTGCAGGCTTTTTTCGCTTAGTCTGATCGTGTCAAAGCACTGTAATCCGTTTTTGGTATCTCCGATTCCATATTTAAAGCCGGAGGCACCGATGTCGATCCCGAGGAATAGCTTCATTGATACACTCCCAAATGATAATGAATACAAACACTTAGAAGGCGGGGAATATGTCAATACCCAAGGGCAAATTATTTATCAATTTAAAAAATAATTGCAGAAATAAATCAACAGCTCACCGATCTAAGCTTTATATAACGCAAAATTCTCTGTAACAAAAGCTCAGAATATATTTATAAAATCTCTCCTACCGAAGCAACACTTTTTCAGATTGAGTTTAACAATTGAGTTTACCTCTTTATCATCAGATCACATTAGGCAACTAATTGCACCTTTAATTATTTGCTAAATAATACACAAGAGCTTTGCTTGATTATTCTGCCAAGTTTGCTTTAATTTACAAGCAGATTAGATTGTTTATTACATCAATCAAGCCCTGAGGAGGCAACATGCTTTCAGATCTCGAAATTGGACATCTTACTAAACTAAAACACATTGATG
>JAJBBD010000321.1 GCA_020532355.1 Candidatus Cloacimonadota bacterium
CTTCCGGGAAAAAACCTGAAACCGCCAATATAGAATCTGCCTCACTCATGGTAATGTCGAACGCAAGGTTAAATAAACCGCGCTGTGCAAATAATCCTGCAAAGAGCATCAAGCCGAACAGGATAAGTATTATCTTTTTCAATTTATCCACCTTTAACTGGCTATGTAATTATGTTTTGGACACTCTTTATCCCTCGCAGATGTCGTCAACAAAAAAAACAGTATGAATAGCCAAAACCATGCTATTTTAGTAGCGTTATCCTACGTTTTACGCTCTGATCAGCAGTTCTTAGCTCTAAGATGTAAACACCTCCGGCGAGCTTTGATGCATTGTAATTGATAGTATTTTTACCCTTAGGATACGATCCGGTTGCGATTATGTCAATTTTCTGTCCTTTAATATTGAAGATAGAGAGTTCAGCTTGCTCTTCCTGAGGTAAAACGAATGATATATTTGTATGAGGATTGAAGGGATTGGGATAGTTGTGTATATCAATTCTGGTTACGGCGTGGATCAAATCGTCGTTTGAAGTTTCCAGAAGCTCTGGTAGTAACATTTGCATTAACTCTCGTACCCCCTCTTGCTGCATAAAGTATAACGGAAAACCAAAGTAATTAAGGTTTCCGCTACGGAATGCCAAACTCATTCCTTCACCAGCGCTTCCTTCAACAAAGACACCCTCATACAATTGAGTAATATCTCCACTAAAACTATTGATCATAGGCAACATACCGTTCCAGATAGATATTAACTTTTCTGCATCTACTTCAAGCTGTGGATAACTATCGCTTTCTGCACTTATCAAGCACGCCTGATTATCGTAGTACACATTCAAATCGCTTATAAAGCGCTGCCAAAACACTTCGGAAAGAACAGTGGCAGATTTCCATCCAGATACGATAAGCTTGCCATTACCAAACAAGTAGCTGCTAAGTAGTTCTTGTGCGTTATTTATCTGGTTTGTGGCAAAATCGTCATCATGCCAGATAACTACTTTGTAAGATCCCAAAACATCCAATCCGGGTAATCCATCTGCAGCAATATCCCATAAATCGGCTGTGTATGGCAAAATTACGTCATTATAAAAATCATCTACCATAATGTCGTTGGGATTTGCACTGCTTCCATTGCCATCTCGGCTTTCATCCACAATAAGAATATCTTGAGCGAAACTGAAGTTCACGGGTTGAACTGAAGCCGGTAAAGAACTCAAGCTTTGATATCCATCAATATCAATTGACCGGATGGCGTATTCATATATGTGTCCATCAGTTACGCTAAAATCTGTATAGCTAAGTTCTGTAATAGGAGAAGTATTTACCTGTTGCCAGGCTTCCATCTGATCTTCTCTGCGGAAAATATTGTAAGCAATGGCATTGGGAAACTCATTCCAGCCGAGAACAACACTGGCGTTTGCAGAAAGACAGGTATTGAGCTCCGGTAAACTGGTGTTAAGATTGCTTAGAAGTGTCCAGTGATTGTGATTAGCATTCACATCTAGAGGTTCTGAGGCATCTGCAAATATATTTGCATGCCCTTCGGGACTTGCTACAATCAATACAGAATCCGTTTCGGTAGCATAGACAATTTGGAATGGGATATCTACTTCAAACTGTGTGGTTGTACTGGAACTGCTTGTAGCTATCACTTTTAACTGGTTTGTTTCTGCTTTGTAAAACACTCCATATTCTACACTGGGAATTCCACTTCCATAAATCCATTGTTCAAAGAACTGATCCAAATCTAGCCCGCTAATATCTTCGGCAAGAGCTTTGAACTCTTCGGTTATGGCATTGCCGTGCTTGAAGCTCTGGAAATAAGTCTGCAAAAGCTCAAAGAAGAGATCATTTCCCATTTTAAGACGCAACATGTGTAACACACTTGCGGCTTTTTCGTATGAAGGCGGAGCAAAGTAATTGGAAAATGCCGGATCGTATATCGTGCTGGGACCATGATTATTTACCCAGCTTAGGTAGTATTGATGGTAACTGTTTTGCACATAATCACATGCGGCTTGCCATCCGGCAGCCATATCTGTCCATAAATGTTCTCCGTAGGTGGCAAATCCTTCCGATAACCACACATCATTGAAATCTAAGAAACTAACTGCATTACCAAACCATTGATGCACCAATTCGTGAGCAATCGTTAGTTCGTGGGTTCCATTACCGTCGATTATAAAATTACCAAGAGTAGTCATGGTTTGATGTTCCATTGCCGCAAAAGTACTCATATTTACCGTGGCATTTCCATACTTCTCGAAAGGGTATTCACCAAAAAGTTCTGAATAGTAATCTATCATATCTGGTAAATTGGCAAGATCTAAAAGGGCATTGTTATATTGAGATGGGCTTACGAAATTCAGAATCGGCAATTCTCCCTGTAGGGCGGTTTGAGAGATTTCCATATAATCTGCGGCTGTAATGCAGGCAAGATATGTTGTCATGGGATTCTGTCCGCGCCAAGTAGTGGTTGCCGTTCCATCACCATTGTTTACGATACTTTCTCTTAAACCGTTTGCCGCTACCTTCCAATCGTCCCTCATGGTGATGATGAGATCAATAATTGCCTTATCCCACGGATGATCGTAGCAGGGCCACCAATATCGAGCCGCATCTGGATCGGAAACAGTAAAGATGCTATTAGTTCTGAAATACATGCCCACATTGTAGGGAGCACCAGATAGCTGAGGACTGCCCGCATAATATATTTTGGTGCTAAACACTTCTCCCGCTTGCACATTTAACGGAATATTTACTATACCTAGGGTGTGATCGTGGGATATAAGTACACCATTTACTTCCACAGAGCTTACCTCCAAACCCTCCAAATTGTAAGATATGCCCTGTAAGTCTGTTTCTGCTAATACTTCTGCCAATACATACCCACAAACATAGTTAGGATCTTGTTCTATGCTTAGAGTTATAGTGTATTTCTGTACGTCAAAACCGGTCTCAATTTCAGCTTTATTCACGCTTTGATAAGCTCCGCTGTAGTTGGCATCGTATCTTCGATACTTTTTAATGTCTTGGTACGGATTTGCTGCCAGAGTACCGCCAAGCAAAAGAAAAATCAGGAGAACGTATTGGGTTTTCATAATATACTCCGCTATTCAAAGTCTTCCAGTTAGTTACAGATGCAGAATTTATTCCATTTAACGATAAAGAATTACAACTATAGCAGAGTTAATCAAAACCCATTCGCCTTGCTTATAAATCGACTAATTCTCGCGTAAAAGCCTGCAGAAATTGGGTTATTAAGTTTTGTTAATTGAAACAAAAGAACTATGCCAATCATCTTTTTTTTTTATTGACAAATAACGGACATCTGCCAAGTGTAACATACAAAAACACATATTAAACAATACAGAACAGGTTAAGTTCTAGCTTGCAAAGTATTATGCCTTAACATCAACAATGTTCCGAGGCTGATTATTCCTATGGTATCTTGGTTCTTTGGATTTTTGAGGAGAAAGAATGGATTATTACCCAGATATTTTGACCCGAACCTTTATTAATAGAAAGTCTACACGAGATATTGAGCACAAACAAGAGTGTTTCTTGGCGTGAATCTGTCCATCGTTTCTCGCAAAGTTCATCTCGAACTATTTCTTGAATTCTGCAAAAAATACTATCATTGGACTTCTGCAAAACATTCAATCTTCGTATTTTGTCTTTGCAATCGCTTAGCGAATGCAGTAAACAGTTTCTTTTCGCATTTGAAGGGCTGCATGTGTTGTGCAGCCATACATTACACTCACTCTTAACAAGGAAATAAACATTATGAAAAAATCGATTTTATTAATGCTTTTACTGAGTTCTATCTTGAGTATTGCCTATGCAGAAAGCATTATTTTCAACGATTCTACCAGCGGTAGCGATAGTGCTCCGACAGTTGTATCAATAACAACTTCGGGGCTACCCGACGGAGCTGTAATTACAAGTACTCAGATCACCCTGACCTTCGGAACCTTAAGCTATGTCGGCAATTGGTATGACGCAGATATTATTGTTAACGGCACAGACTATACTGAAGTCGGCTGGTTGGATAACGCAGTTTACAATGATCTAAATGATCTTGGTCCCAATGGACTTGTAGTTACAGCGACTTCAGTGGATTCTGACTCTTACTCCGACAATATTACCTTAAGTCTTTCCGTAGAAATATTTTATACTCCTCCAGCGGGAACACCGGATCCAGCATCAAATCCCAACCCGGCAGAAAATGCTATAGATGTAGCACTAAATGGCAACTTAACTTGGAATTTCGGCGTTGATACCGAAGCATACGATTTGTGGTTTGGTCCTACCGGAAGCATGACTCAAGTGGTAGATGGAGTTAGTGCAGCTCTAAGCGGATCTTATGCCTATTCTGACTTATCAAACGATACTCAATACTCTTGGAGGGTAGATACCATAAATATCAGTTCCGGTGTTACAACTTCCGGTACTGAATGGAGCTTCAGAACAATACTGCCAGAAGGGCTTGTTCAGATTGGCTCTGGCACAACAGATCTGGACTTGCCTTTGAATACCTATTATGGCTATAATTACTCTCAAATGTTATATCTGCAAAGTGAGATAGGCGTGGCTAACAAAAGAATTGAGAAGCTCTATGTCAACTGGAATGGATATGAGACTGGAGAAGATTATAAGGACTGGACAATCTACCTCGGTCATACCGATAAATCTTCTTTCGCCAATAGCAGTGATTGGGTATCGGTTGCCAACATGTCACAAGTATTCAGTGGTGAGATCACCATTCCTGCAACAACCGGTTGGATTGAGATTCTCTTAGACACTCCCTTTGCCTATAACAACACCGACAATCTGGTGGTAGCAATCAATGAAACAACATCGGGTTACGGAAGCAGTTCAGCGTATTTCTATAACACAGGCTTTGCAACAAACAGAGGTTTACGTTTGCGAAACGATAGTTCAGCATACAATCCCGCTTCTCCTGGAGCCGGAACCTTAGTAGCTGGAGTTGCGAATATCAGGATGCTTTTTGGAGATATGCCCATAGAACCTTTATTTGCATACAGTCCTACTACTTTGTTGTTCCCCACAACCAAAGTCGGGGAACTATCTGTAACACAGAATGTAACAATCTCCAATACTGGCGGCGGAACATTATACTATTCGGATCTGAGCTTCAGTATCAGTGGTAACAATCCCACCGATTTTAGTTATGACACATCAAACCTGCAGGATCTGGAGACTGGGCAAAGCTTCACTCTGCCCGTTAGCTTTAATCCCCAGAGTGACGGACAACTAACCGCTAATCTGGTTATTAGCTATGCCGGAGACGATTACGTAGTTGATTTAAGTGGTTACGCTTATCCCACTACGTACCTTATCGAAGATTTTGAAGGATCGGCTTTCCCGCCTACAGGTTGGGCAAATCCTGGTTCTTGGGGCACCAGCACTTATACATACTACACCGGCACTAAGGCGGCTTACAAAAGTGGTAGCTCCTCTACTCAGTACATCCTTTCCACTCCCAAACTTTATTTATCTGACGGTGGAACCTTGTCATTCATGGCACGGATAACTTCCACAACATCCCCTTTGGATATTGTTTACTCCACAGATAGAGTTACCTGGACAAAACTTGGTGAATCAATTCTGGCAGAAAGCGCAAACTCATGGTTTCATGTGATTGCAAATCTTAGCGAAGTTTCTGCCAAAACCACCAATTTTTACCTTGGGTTCCGCACAATGACTTATTCTTCCTACTATATAGACGAGGTTGTTATGCCTCCCCTTGCTCAAGAAGCACCTGATGCGGTTACTCTTACCACTCCGACCAATGCCTCTTCTAACGTGAGCATTATGCCTACCCTGAGCTGGACTCCTTCTTCATTAGGAGGGATTGCATCATCTTATGACATATATCTGGAAGCAACTGATAGCCCTGAAGATCCAGATGCTGATCCTCATACACTATTAACCAATGTGACTACAACCTCATATACTTTGGAAACAGTATTAGATTATTCCACTAGCTATATATGGAAAGTAGTGGCAAAGAATTCCTATGGAGAATCTGAAAACAACGTGGTGTTTAATTTCTCTACGATAGCCGATCCTACTGTTTACGTAACAGCAGAAAATCCTTGGTTAGTTGATTTTGGTACATCCAGCGAAGATTGGCCAGTAGCAAACTGGAGCCAGATTAGCGGAGTATATCCCATTCCAAATGGAACCCTTTCCCGTTGGATTCAAGACGATTGGCTAAATGCAACCAGTCCAGTGAACAAATCCGCCAAAATCAACATCTATGGCACTACTTGTTATTATTGGCTGTTAAGTCCACCCATCAACATCCCCACAACCGGCTACGAATTGAAATTTGATCTTGGGTTAACAGACTATGCCAATTCTAATCCCATAGAGGATCCTACCTCTCAACTCGATGACAAATTCATTGTAGCAATGAGCAACAACCCCAATATGAGTAACCCAGTGCTGCTCCGTGAGTGGAATAACAGCGGTTCCGATGATGTTTTCAATGAGATTCCAAATACTGGAACTACAATCACTATTCCACTTACAGAAATCAGTGGCACAATCTACTTTGCTTTCTACGGAGAATCTACTCTGTCCAATGGCGATAACGATCTCTTTGTAGATAACGTTATAGTCCGTGTACCTCCAACTACTCCCACTTTCTCTATCAGTCCGGAATCTATGGATTATGGTTTGGTAAATCTGAGTACGAACAAAGCTAAGGTTTTCACCATTACCAATACCGGTGTTGGCACTCTGATGATTGACAATGCAGACGTCACCATTACCGGAGATAACACTGATCAATTTACTCTAAGCCCCATCGCCGAAAATATTAGCCTGGATGCAGGACAATCCACCGAAATTACAATTACTTTCAGCCCAACAAGCGAAGGCGAGAAATCTGCCATTCTCAACATTGTGGATAACATTGCCGCCACAAAGATTGGGCAAAAATCCGGAGCGAAACTATCCCACCAAATCATGTTAACAGGTGAGGGTTACGATGCCAATATCTCAAGCTTCCCCTGGAGAGAAGGCTTTGAAGATGCCTTCCCGCCTTTAGATTGGGCAAACAGCAACTGGGAATGGAGTAGTTATGGTGGAGCCCACACAGGAAGTGAGTTTGCCTACAGCAATCTTAGTGGCTCTCTGCTCACTACTCCGCCAATAGCAGTCCCTGCTACCGGTGAATATCAATTTGAATTCTGGTACAGAGCCGAAAGCACAAGCTATCCTCAAGATATGAATGTTTACATCAATATAGATGGAGAGAATGTGGTAGAGCCTATTATCACTATCGAAGATGCTGCAAACACTACCTATCAGAAAGCTGTATTTAGCTTATTACCCTATGTCGGCAATACTGTTATTTTCACATTAAATGGATTGTATGGTTCTGGGGGTTACAGCTATGGTATCTGCGTGGACGATGTTGGCGTTGTAGAAGCTTTCGATTATCCTGCGGACGAACCCGTTACTATTGGTGATGGCGAAAACACTATAGTTGTAACGGTAAGCAACGGCTCTGCCAATAACGATCCGGAAGGCGAAATCCCTCCCATAAACAATAGTGCTTTTACTCCGACAAACAGCTTTGTATTGCAACTAATCGGCTCTGGTCCATGGACTGTTACGATAGAAACCGACGCTCCTTGGGGCGCATACTATCGCAGTGGTCATTGGCATGCCGAAGAAGCTATAGAAGGAATCGTAACTTTCAATGTAGAGCCCAGCAAGGATATTAACATGCCCATAATCCTTGGTGATCAGAACCCTACTCTACCGGTTACTCTCGCTAGTTTCTCAGCAGTTCTTACTTCGGATCTGAATGTTAAAATATCTTGGATGGCAGAATCGGAAGTAAACCACTCTGGCTACAATATCCTTCGTAATGAAATTGATGATCTTGATACAGCAATGCTGGTAAACGACGAGCTATTCAGGGATGGTATCCAGACGGGTACTCAAGTGAAATACACTTACACCGATACCGAAGTATATCTTAACGCAACATACTATTATTGGCTTGAAAGCATCAGCTTAAACGGCGTTAGCGAATACTTTGGTCCTCTAAACGTGCTCATCAATTCCGGTTCCGAAGAACCCGATGCGCCGCAGATTCCCTTGGAAACTGCTTTGATGACGGCATACCCCAATCCGTTTAACCCTAGCACCAACATTCGTTATAGTATGAAAATTGCCGGAGATGTTCGCATAGACATCTTCAACGTAAAAGGACAATTGATGCGTAGTTTCTCACATCATCACAACCTTCCGGGATACTATTCCGTTACTTGGGATGGACGTGATGACAAGAATAACACAGTTGGTACCGGATTGTATTTCTACCGGATGACCAGCGATCAGTATCGTGCAACCAAAAAGATGGTACTTTCCAAATAAATAAGTAACATATCCTATAGCCCCCAGTTTTTACGCTGGGGGCTTTTTCTGCACTTTTCATAAAAGCTTTGCCTAATCTGGATAAAGAGTTCTCGCCATTGTATGAAAAGACCGATGAATAATCTGGGCATGGGATAAAGCACCATACTACAAGGGTGGTAGGTGGGCGCATAACTACGATCAGAAAAAGCCCACCAAACCAATATCTCGTGCATAAAAATCTGCGATATTTAGATGTGCAGCTGTATCATGAAGTTGTTGAAGAAGATATATTGGACATTCTTTGTCTCATTCTACCTTGATACTTCACGCAATAACTAAGAAGGGTTTATCTGGAGATTCTCCCGCTCAAACAGGAGTATGACAGCTTAAAGCATAGCTAAATCTATGTTAATACATGCGGCTGTCTTCAACCTTTTGTTTATTCTAATCTATCTCAATTCAAACTATACATACCGACAAAACAAGAATAATAATCCGTGTTTGCATCAAAGTCTACATCCAACCAGTTCAAGGTAAAACTCAGCTTATCTCAATTCAAACATATATCCTAAGAAAATTGGCAATATCTTTGAATATGCTTATATTATCAAACAAATGATGTGTTAGTGAGGAGAAATCATGGCAGAAAGAAACGATAAATCGCGGGTAAAATATTACATTGTAGCAGCATTAATATTGATAATTGTAGCGGCAATCCTAATTGTGCCCCGCTGGAATGCCTATCAGAACAACAGACGTGCCAAAGAAGTTCGTGATGCTGTGGAAGCACTGCATCTGTATGTAGATAATTATTGGAGAACACATGGTAGTGCCAGCGGTTTTGAACTGGATACAGCACTTGTGGAAATAGGCATGAAACCCAGCGTGATAGCCAACTGGAATTTTGCCGTAGCTTGGAAATCTTCCGTTATCTATACTACTCAAATGGTGGATAAGCTTAAGAATGTAGATGAGAACAACTATGTGTACGTGGCTCCCTACAAGCTTATTATGGCAGTTGCAACAGCTAAGAACCCTGTGGGTGAAGGGCGCAAGTTATGGTTTGATGGAGATGCAAATAGCTATCATGGTTTTGGCGCAGATGAACAGATTGAACCAGATTGGGCAAGGATATTTCCAAATCCCTAAGAAGAATATTGCAAAATAAGCAATTAAGAATTTCTACTAATAAGCAAAAAGTTGTTTTAACTCTTCCAAACTCATTGTTTTTAGAACACCGCTACCACCTTCAACAACTTCGTTGAAAAGATCAATTTTATTCTGTTGTAAAGAAAGGATTTTCTCTTCTACCGTAGCCTTGGTAATAAGTCTGAATACTTGTACCTTTTTTGTTTGACCAATGCGGTGACTACGGTCTATAGCTTGATTTTCTACCATCGGGTTCCACCAAGGATCATAAAGAATAACGGTATCCGCAGAGGTAAGATTAAGCCCCGTACCCCCAGTTTTGAGGCTTATTAGAAAAAGGCGGATGTCTTTGGAGCTTTCGAAATCTTGAACCGCTTTGGCACGATCTTTTGTTTTACCATCTAAATAACTGTATGAAATGCCAAGCTTATCAAAAACCTTTCTCATGATCTTTAACATCTGCACAAATTGAGAAAAAACCAGAATCTTATGACCGGAAGAAATGGAATCTTGCACCAATTCAACTAACATCTCCAGTTTAGCTGATAGAGCGGGCTCCGGTAGAATGTCTCCATTGGCCAAGTGGGGATGGTTACATACCTGACGTAACTTTGTAAGAGCTGCAAGGATATGCACATAACTAATTGTTTCTGAAGACGTGGGCATTAGCTTGCGCTGAACAGTATCCAAGATTTGAAGATACAACTTTTCTTGTAACGGATTCATCTTGCACCACGATACCTGCTCTTGCTTATCTGGTAATTCTAAAAGTACTTCCTTTTTGATGCGCCGCAAAAGAAATGGAGCACAAAGCTTGTGTAGTGAAGCGTTATTGTCTCGATCGATCTCCTGGGTTAAGTACTTGCTTTTAAAAGATTTCACGCTTCCCAGATAACCTGGCATCAAGAAATCCATAATGCTCCAAAGCTCGGTTATATTATTCTCTATGGGGGTGCCAGAGAGTGCCATCCGATATGATGAATTGAGCTTTTTAATCGCAAATGTTCTTTGCGCAGATACATTCTTAATGTTTTGCGCCTCATCCAATATCAACCAGTCAAAATGCATCGTTTTTAAAATGCTAAAATCGCTAAGAACCATAGAATAACTAATGATAAAAAGCTTTATATTGGGGTTTTGCAGCAATTCAACCCGTGAGGGTTTAGCGCCTTCCACTATTGCGTAGGGAATGTTTGTATGAAACTTCTCGATCTCAGCTGCCCAGTTGTAGAGTAAGGTTTTGGGGCATATCACCATGCTCGCTCCACCTTCAACGTTGGCGGCAACCATAGCTAGGGCTTGAATGGTTTTTCCCAAGCCCATTTCGTCGGCAAGAATCCCATTGAAATGGTAATGCTTCAGCATATTAAGCCAGGCAACTCCTGCTTTTTGGTATCCACGCAAAATTGTATGTAAATACGATGGCAACTCAGGGTTTCGCTTCAATCTTCGAGCTTGAAGATCTTCAAACATTGACTCTATATATTCATCACCCAATATCCTGATTGCTGGATTCTCCTCCCTAAGCCGCTGATAATAAGGTAAATTTAGTACTCGGGTGCGATACACATCATCATTGGCTTTTTTGCTGCGCTTTAATAAACGATCAATTTCGCTAAAAACGCCAGGATTGCCAATGAAGTATATTCTGCCATCCTCAGTATGAAGAAACTCTTCCTGAGACCGGAAGTATTTGGCAAGTTCGTCGTGGCTGAATCTTAGATCTTTGTATCGGTATTCCACTTCGTAACTAAACCAATCAATATCTTCATGGCGTTGCACTCTAAGTTCTGCTTCCAGATGAATCTTGGCAATAAACCTTCTGCTCAAAGCTTCATCAATTTCTAGTTCCCATTCTTGCTCATCCAAACTGAATACGGCTTTTTGCAGCTCGCTAAAATCCTTTTCCAAATATACTAATTGGGAGTTTTGTTCCAGTTCGTTAATCTGAGGAATCGGCAAAGTATTCAGCAATTTGCGTGCCTTTAGATGCAATTCCGGAGAAAGGTAAAACCACATCTTGTCGTTTTCATTACCCCCCCTATATTTGCTGTATACCAGAGGTTTTGCATATTTTAGCGCTGCTATGGGCAGTTCGTATACTTCATCATAAACCCAATAACCTTCTATTAGGATATCTTCTCCCATTTCTCGAATATAAAGTCTGCCCTGCGGCTGAGAATCCATAACCAACGGAAGTTCAATAGATTCATCGAAATCCAAATATATGTTCTGCAGAGCCAACTCTCGATGTACTATGCTTCGATAATATGGCAAATCCGTATCCTCTATTTGCATCTTGTGTGCGAAAATATCATCAATAACAATCTGCGTAAAAGGTAACCAAACCTTGTGGACTACATTGCGAAAGAAAAGCCAGCTTGGATAGCCTGCATACCAGGCAGAAAGCTCATCTACAACCACAGGAATAAGATTGTAACCCTTTTTCCCAAGCTTTTCAATTCGCAATGCAAGGGAGTAAGGCTGAGAGGCAAAGCTAAGTGCCTCACCAGTTTCCCTTACAAATATGCAACCCTGAAGATGCTCCATCCTAGCAAGTAGTATGGGAAACAAGCTTTTGGGAAGACTCCAATATCCATGTTTGGCGCTATATGAAAGTCCAAAACCCACAACAAACTCAAAAAATGCTAATTGGTATTGGCTAAAAACACTGATATTGTTTGTTACATTCTTAGGCACTTCGTTATTGCCCTTCAGCAGTTTAGTAATTCCAACCACATCCACTTTTTCCAGACCATGATGGTAGATGCGAATCTTTGATGTTTCGAGATTGTAGATACCCTCAAAATAGAGTTTTAATTCATGTGTGGCGTTTATCCAACGAATATTGCCACGCAAACAGTCCGAATCGCAAGTTTGCACCATTTCTTCTTTGAGAATATCATCTGAAATGAAGTTGTATGCATATCGTAGTAAGGACAGATAGTGGCGACACGATTCTTCCTGGCCACATTCAGCACATTTATAGCTTATAATCCTCCTCTCTTGTGGGTTATATAAAACTTCAACCCAAGCACTGAAATACTCTCGTTTGTTTATGCTGGGATAGAACCTCATCACTACATTTGCGGATTCATCTTTAGTATACCAATACCAAAGATCCCCCTCCTCGAGCAGGATAACCGCATGATTGAAGTACCAGCTATTGGATTTGTCGTGGTAATCTTTGCTGAAAAGACGAGCCATTGTGCGTCCTTTTATGTTAATCTGGTATTAAGGACTCTTGTACATGTTTTTTGTCAATGTATTTGTTTGCATTTTTGGATATGGATTGTTTACCGACACTGCTTTATGGCACTAATAGAGAGGTGTTAAGCCCATAATAGTGAAAGTACCCAGAAATGGATTGACAGATCTATGTGACTATTATTATTAACAAATCATTAAGCATTGAGGTGTCGTCATGAGAGAAGCAAATGCCCCTAAAGGTGCCTACATCAAACTTGATCTGAATAAGATTCATTTTAAAGTATGGTTTGCAGTTTTGCTAAGCTTGTTGTTTACTGCCTATTTATTCTACTTTCACTTGCCTGTACTAAATCTACGATTTATGGGATGGATTTTTGCCCTTGCATTTGTATTATTACCACTGTGGGGTATTAGTAAACTGCGGAAAGTCTTGACGGGCTTGTACATATTACTACTAGTTTTGTGTTTTATCTTACCCATTTATTCCAGCCCCATATTCCATGCTTCAAGATATCGCAATCTCATCACAAATATAGAGGAAAACAGCTTTGAAAACATGGTTTCACCCATCGATATGTCCAGAGTGCCCATTATCGATGAAGCGTTTGCCGCATCTCTAGCAGAAAAGAAACTGGGAGAGGATTTTGCCCTGGGTAGCAGAGTGGTTTTAGGTACTCCCACAATCCAAATGGTACAAGGAAAGCTCTATTGGGTGGTTCCCCTTCTTCATAGTGGTTTCTTCAAATGGTTGGCAAATATAAATAACGGAACTCCTGGTTATATCATGGTTTCAGCTACCAATTCTCAAGATATTCGTTTCATTAGAGAAGTAAATGGAAAACCCCTAAATATACGCTATCAGCGAAATGCATTCTTCAATCAAGACCTATCCCGCCATATGTACCTTTCCGGAATAACCGGAGTAGCCATGGCGGGAGACACATTCGAGCTTGATGATAACGGCGAACCATATTGGACTATTACGCTATACTCACGAAAGATAGGCATCCGCGGCAATGAAGCATTAGGATTGGTTACTGTTCATGCCTGTACCGGGGATATTAAGTACTATCCACTAATCCAAACCGAAAATGGCTTTAGCGATGAATTGATACCTGATTGGGTAGATCGTGTACAGCCCTCTTACTTTGTTATCCCTCAGTTAAACTGGTGGGGCAAATACGTTCGCGGTTTTTGGAACACTATGTTTGGGAAAAGAGATATGCTTAACACAACTGCTGGATACAACGTGATCTATGGTGAAGACGGACGAAGCTATTTTTATACTGGTATGTCCAGCGTTGGCTCCGATGAAGGAACAGTTGGCTTTGTCCTCACGAATACTCGCAATAAAAAGACGTCACTTTATCTTATATCGGGCGCAACAGAATATGCTGCCATGCGCTCAGCACAGGGCAAAGTACAGCAGTTCAAATATTACGCCACCTTCCCGATTTTGGTGAATCTGGATGGCATCCCCACCTATTTCATGACTCTCAAAGATGCCGCGGGTTTGGTTAAAATGTATTGTTTTGTCTCGGTTAGCGATTTTTCCCTAGTAGGAGTGGGAGAAACAGTTAAAAGCGCTCGGGAAAGTTATCAGATTAATCTCGCCACATCAAGAAGCGTAAACATTAATGATAGCAGATTAATTGTCAGCACTGCAACAGGAAGTATTACGCGAATAGCCAGCGATATAAAGGACGGTCGCAGCTATTATTACTTCTCCATAAGCAACAAACCCAATCTTGTTTTTGTGGCAACCAGCAACCTCAGCTCTTACCTACCCCTCAGCAAAGAAGGTGATGAGGTAAGCTTAAAATACGTAGATAACAAGTCCATAGAAATAAATATAAATGGGTTTACAAATCACAGTCTGGAAGAGTAAGATATAAGCAATATATCACTTCCTCACTTAATTAGCACAAATAGAGATTGTATGAACTGAAAAGGTTTGATAATCTGCTAGCCTATTGCGTTTTGATAACCATACATAAGTGAAGACCGTTGCACATCCATATAGAGCAGAATTTTTATACATGAGATCTCGGTTTGGCGGGCTTTTTTAATCGTAGCTATGCCCATCCATCACCATTGTAGTATGGGGATCTGCCTCATGCACCGATTGTTCAACGGTTTTTATAGATAGTTTAGTCTCTTTGATGATATGGCTTTGCTTATCCATCAAGCCTATGATATAAGACAAAGATTCTCGCTACGATTAATCTGATCTTCCTCGCC
>JAJBBD010000322.1 GCA_020532355.1 Candidatus Cloacimonadota bacterium
CCAGCCTTGACGTATCCTCTGGAGAACTGAGGCTTATTGAAGTCAAAGGGATTGGGGCTGAATCCGGAACCATTATCCTTACTCCCAATGAAAGAAGAGTTGCGGAAGATAGACCGGATTGCTTCTGGCTTTATGTAGTAACCAACTGCAATACTGCACCGCAACTTCAAGCTCCAATACTAAACCCTGCGCAGTATCAATGGAATGAAGTGAAGAAAGTACAGCATTATCAGATCAATCTCAGTTCAATAATTAGCAACTTGAAGGAATGATTGTATGGAAACAAACCTAAAACAGCCGACCAGATTAATTGCAATGATTGTATACTTGGCTGTAATATTGCTCGTCAGTTTTGTTCTGTTTGGCTCGGTTCTCCCTCCAGTTAATGAAAAGGGCTTGTGGTTCTTTTCTTCACTTATAATGATTTTGTTAGGAAACCTTCTGGTGACGCCGTTCTATACCAAACCCGTAGATGCTATATCATACTCAACTGCAGCTATAGTATCGATGTTGTCTGTGTCATCAATTATATCTAGGACATCTCTAGGATTTGAGCAATATTTATGGTACTCAATCACTTTGTATCTAGTGATTTGTATAGTATTAGGCTTCCTCTGTGTTGCGTTATACCAAACAAAATTTAGACTCTTTCGTAATGTATCGAGTTTATCGTACATTTGGGTAAGCCAGCTATCTAGTCCAATGATAGTCTTTACTTTAGTCTTGTTGTTTGCCCTAATCGCATTTCACAGACACGACCCGAGAGAGTACATATTGATCTCGGTTGTGTGGATGTTGATATCAATTAAACCTGTTGAAACCCTCTTTTCACTAATTAAAAGGTCTAGACAATCTCTGCATGGAAATAAGACAATTACTAAAATCGGAGAAGTTGTTGGCCATGAGAACCCCGGCATCATTATTCTAAAACAATACACCAATGATAGTTATCCAATTGGATCTTTAGTTCTGACAAGATCTGAGAGCGGTGCATGTTGCCTAGCAATGGTTCTGGACTATATTGGTTTTTCGAGTGGAAGATGGGTGCGTACTATCTATCTTCAAGATTATTCAGATAGCAGATTGTGTGATGTTTCGGACGGATCATCATACATTGTTAATGACATAGCACAGATATCTCATGAAAAAAGAATCCAGAATGCTAATGGAATTGTCGGCATAGTTGTTGAAGAAACAAGAATAAACAGGATTCTAATAGAAATTCTCCGGAGCGATGTAAACCTAGTTCAGGGAAGAATTGTTTGCATCAGTATCAATAATGAAAACGTTTACTGCCAGATCACGAATGCAACTATTAAGGACGATGTCTTACGTAATAAAGACAAGAGAAGCTATATAATCGCTGCGGCAAGGAAACTTGGAACTTGGGATAGTGTAGCGAAACATTTCAATACGGTTCATTGGGTACCCTTGCCGAATGAGAGAGTTTTGTTGGTAGATGAAGAAGAGGAGCACTATGATCATGATGCCATCGGGAATATCCCAAGTACGGATTTTCATGTTTATACTAAAACAAGTGACTTGGTTAGCCATAATACTGCGATATTGGGGATACTCGGAGTAGGAAAATCTTGTTTGGCACTTGAACTTATTGAAAGGATGTTGCTCGATGGTATAAAGGTAATTTGCTTGGACCTGACTGATCAGTATAGCAAAGAGTTATCACCATATTTAAATCCTAATAATGAGACTGATGACTCTGAGTTGATTGCTGCAGGGTCTCAAGATAAGGATAAATGTCAGCAAAACGTTGCTGATGGTGGAAGTGTAAAACATTTCAGAATTGAGCTAGAAAAACAGATGAAAGAATTTCTAAAAGAAGATAATAAGCATTCATGCCGGATTATTAATCCAGCCAAAATCGAGGTTTGGAAGCAGGATGGGAAACTGTATTCTAACAAAGCACCTATGGCTATGTTAACACCATGCGAGATTACTCGAATAGTGACGGAATGCGCGTTGAAAATTCTTCAAGAATCTGGAATGACAGAAAAAGCGAAATGTTGTTTAGTATACGAAGAAGCTCATTCTCTTGTACCAGAATGGAACTCAGTTGCTAGCGAAGGGGATAAAACCGCGACAAGTGGTACTGCTAAGGCTGTTTTGCAGGGTAGGAAATACGGTTTGGGGTGTATGCTTATCACACAAAGAACAGCAAATGTCACTAAGACTATACTAAATCAGTGCAATACAATTTTCGCTATGAGAGTGTACGATGCTACCGGGATGGAGTTTTTGAAGAATTATATCGGTGATGATTACGTCGGCGTTTTGTCTGAGCTACCAGATAGACACGCTGTCGTTTTTGGAAGAGGAATATCTTGTAGGGAACCAGTCATGCTTAAACTGAATGATAGAGAGAAGTTTAAAACAGAAGCTAGAAATTCGAAACCAAAGGTACAATCATGATACCCAAGGAATGTAAACGACTTGCAGAAGTAGATTTTCCGATTGCGGAAGTCTCCAAACACGCTGTCCGAGAAAAGTCTATCCATCATGGACACCCCAGCACTTTGCATCTGTGGTGGGCAAGGCGTCCTCTTGCATCGAGCCGGGCCATGCTCATGGCTCTATTACTACCTGATCCTTGTGATCCCTACTGCCCCGGTGCCTTCAAAGAACAAGCCAGGAAACTACTTCCTTATGTTACCGGACCTGTGGGTAGCTCTGATTATGATCTGCAACGTAAGTTGCTGCATTTCATAGCTGATTTTGCTAATTGGGTTAATGCTCATAAAAAGAATTACCTGGAACTGAGCAGGGCTTTGATCAAAGCAGCCCATCCGGAGGAAACACCTTTGGTGGTAGATCCCTTTGCCGGAGGAGGCAGCATACCTTTGGAAGCTCTCAGAATTGGCTGCGATGCTTTTGCCAGTGATCTTAATCCTGTTGCCTGCCTTATCCTGAAGGTAATGCTTGAAGACATCCCCAAAAGCGGTCCTGAGTTGATAGATGAA
>JAJBBD010000323.1 GCA_020532355.1 Candidatus Cloacimonadota bacterium
CTCCATTAGATACAAATACAAACTTATTACTCAGATTACCGTTGTCCCGATACACAGAAAAGTATTTTTGGTTTTGACTAATGGTAGAGGTTATTATCTTTTCCGGAAGCTGTAAAAAATCCTGTGAAAACTCACCTATTACTGCATGAGGATACTCTATCAGATTGCATACTGTATCTAATAATCGTTCATCTTGTTTAACCTGATCATCCGAGTCTTTAAATAACTCTGCAAACTGATCCAGGATCAACTCTCGGCGTCGCTCTCGATTGACTAAAACTTTGTTAAGTTCCAAAGTCTCTTCATAGCTTTGTACAGATTCTATCTTAAGCGTTCTATCCAATCCCAGATAGCGATTCCCATAACTAACTCGGTTTGCAGTAATGCCCATATATTCCAAGTTTAATACTTCTTTATCCCACAATGCCAAAATCCAACGAATAGGTCGGGAAAAAGCAAGGTCTTTTTGATTCCATACCATCTTCTTAGGCAGGGGAATCTGATTTATTGCTTCCGGAATCCATTCTCGTAAGATTTCTTTAACATCTTTGCCAGCTTGCATAAAGCGCACAGCAACAAATGCACCCTTTTTAGTTTTCTCTACAAATACATCTTCTGGTTTTGCCCCACTTTTGTGCAAAAAGCCCAACCCTGCCTTGCTTAGTTCTCCTTTGTCATCATATGCAATATTGATGGATGGGCCAATCTTATACACCTCTGCATCATTTTGCTTGGCAGGCAATCCATTTACCGTAATGGAAAGACGACGAGGAGTAGAACCCAGTACAATACTGTTACAAACCAATTCATATTCTTGCAAAAGTTTCTTAAAAGAATCATCGATGCTGCTTATCGCTGGTACTATAACGTTATCTGGCAGCTCTTCTATTCCCAATTCAAACAAAAAAGAGTGCAACAATCTATCCTTTCTCAGTTCCCGAAATTATATCTTAAACTAAGTTGATTTGTTAATCCCAAGTCCCCATAAGATACCACAGCATAATCCAAGTTGAAATTGCGAACTTTCCAGCCTATGCCTAAGCTCCCTCCTCCGGTTAAACCCATTGTGCCGCCCACATTATAATCTCTGGCATTACTCTTAATGCCAGCTCGAAGTGAAAATGCCTTATTTATTAAGTACTCCAAGCCTAATTTCACCAGTATATTTTCGCCGATGGCTTTGTTTATATCTAAAGCACCTAAGAGCTTATCATTCATCTGCATGGAAATACCGGCACCATAGTTTAGAGGAAGTTGTTCTTTATACTCTGTGTCCGTATAATATGTTGTTTGAAAACCTAAATTACGTATCGAGGCACCAACTTTTATTTTGGGGTTTGCCGTATGGTGCAAAATACCCAAATCTACCATTACTGCACTGGCAGACTTACTATCTATACTATCATAAATCATTTTTAAGCTTCCGCCAATATCCAATGCCGGACTAATGAATCTTGCCGTAGATATACCAAGAATCATGCTACTAGCGCCAAATGTTTCCCCAGTTTCAATAAGCTCTCCTGTGCCGCTAATTTCAGTGCGATCGATAGAGCCACTGTTCCAATAGCTCAAACTCATAGCCCAAGCTTCATAGATGTTCTTTGGATATACATAGTTGATTCCACCTCCTGCGCTACCCACAAAATGATCTAAAAATGTAGTGCTCAAACCATGATCTGGAGCGCGTAAGCTTGTAGCTGGATTTAGGTTCATGGCTTCATGATTGCCAGGTATACCTATCCCTGTGCCAGCCATTGCTGCTGTGCGAGCTCCGTAAACCAGTTTTAAGGTATCAAACCCAGTACTTCCAGCTTTTTCGTTTTGGGCAAGCATTGGTACAATAACGCTAAGCAAGAATAGCGTTAATATTATCTTCCATTTCATGTACATAATTATATAACTCCAGATCTGAGGTGGCCCCTAACAAAATTGCGCGATTCTCATCCTTGCGCAGATACTCCGATAAACTGCGCAATATCCTCATATATTCCTGATTCGAATTTTGAGGAACCGCAATCATAAACACCAAATGAACTGGCTCGTTATCCACAGATTGGAAATCGAGCTCAGCAAATATTCTGCACACAGCAATCTGCAGGCAGTTGACTGTTAAATCACGCGCATGGGGAATTGCAATTCCCCTGCCTATTCCAGTACTCATTATTTCTTCACGTCCTTTAACAGCCGCAAGATAGCGATCTGGAAAACTTAAGCAGCCGCTGATAGAAAGTAGCTCTGCCATATATTCCAAACAATCGCTTTTGTTTTTAAACGCATTCACAATGCGTACTAGTTCTGGTTTGAATAATGTATTCATATCCTACCATGGTTTTATGTTAAGGGGCATTGTTTTTGAATACGGTTTCAACGTCAATCAAATTTTCCTTGGCAACCTCAGATAAAACTTGCTGCCGTGGTTTAGCTTGCTTTCTACTGAGATTCTTGCCCCTAATATACGAGCAAAACTATCGACCAAAATTAAACCCAAACCACTTCCGGATTCATTTGCTGTGCCATATTGCCGAAAATCGTTGTCTATCCTAAATATATTTTGTAAATGACGCCGCGAAATGCCCATCCCGTTATCCGATACACACACTTCTGCCCAATCCTTGTGGGAACTTAAGCTCACCCAGATTTTGCTCTTAGGATATGAATATTTCACTGCATTAGATATTAAATTGCGTAAAATGGATGTCAACAACCTCAGATCACTCTCTACAAATACATCTTCTTCATGCACAAATTCCATCGCTACGCCCTTTTGATTTGCCGATTTACGATAGTGATCCATAGCGTAGTTTATGCTCTTTATCAAAGAAACAAATTCTTTCTGGCAAGAGATTTGACCAACTTGTAAACGCGCCCAATCCAAAAGGTTTTCTAGAAGTGTATAGATTCCTCTTGCTGCATTATGAACCTGCAATAAAGCATCCTCCACTTCCGCCCTGCCAAAACTAGAAAAGTTCTCTGCCACAAATTCCGAAAGCGAGATGATGGCATATACGGGGTTTTGAAGATCATGTGCTAATAGCGAAATAAAGCGATCTTTTGTTGCATTTAGCTCCGAAAGATTATTAGCTACTCGTTTTACTTCCTCCTCGGCATTTTTGCGAGCGGTAATATCTGTTATGAATCCATCCAAACATGTGGGATGGTATTGTTTGTCGTAAACCGCATTGCCTTTTTCCAAAACCCAGCGAAGCTCTCCACTGCGATGTGTAATCCGGTACTCAATCTGAAATTGTTTTCGGTTCTTTACAGCATCATTTATTGCTTTGCGAACCAAATCCCTATCTTCTTGATGGATCAAATCATTGTAGCTTAGTACCGCATTATTCAATAGCTCGTTGGCATCGTAACCAGTTAGTTCCAAGCTGCCTTCAGATACAAATAGCATAGACCACTTGGAGTCGTTTCTGCATCTGTAAGCCATGCCCGGCAGGTTATGCATCAAATTTGGCACAAGCTCCGGGCTTATACCATGCAATTGTGGCACTTGCCGCAATACATGTACATCTTTGGCATATTGATTATCTATTTTCTCCATAGATGTCAAGTATACAGAACTTTTAAATATTGTCAAGAAACATGTTACTGTGAGCACCAGCAATATCCCCAGTGTTGAATGGACATGCACGATCTCTTCTCAATGTATGCATTATCGCCATTTTCTTGCTGATCGCCTTTAACAGATTGAGTAAATTCTTATGTTCTAGTTACTTACTAAGGACTATCTTACCCGTTATTGAGGACTCTTTATCCTGGTATCTGTACAAATATACTCCAGCAGACAATGATCGAGTAGAAAACTCTGCCTCGGATCCTTCTATCGGTGTATCGAAAACTTTTTGTCCTCTTATGTTATATACATCCAGCATGCCATTGCTAATGATGTTGCTTTTAACTTTTATTATCTCTCCCACTTGTGCTGGATTAGGAAACAGATGCATTACTTGAGGACTTGAGACATCATCTTCATTGCTTATTATCGAATCTCCCAATTTTAGATCTGTAGGCATCATGCCCACACCGTAGCTTTTCCAAAAGTTAAAATCATCACGATATAAATCCACTTGTGAGTTTGTTCCCCAGTTTGGAACCAAAACTGCCATAAATTCCGAATTGCCACAAATGTCCGATCCACCGTTCATTATTGGATTATTAAAGCCATTTATCAATGTGAAGTTTTGAGCATCGTACTTATAAAGTACTTCGCCGGAACTATCTGCCACCCAGGCAGATCCGTGATCATCAAAAAAAATATTGCCCGGAGTTCCACCCAAATCGATCTGATGCACAACTTCGTCTACAATAGTATCGATAACATAAATCATCCCTCCAATTTCCGCCCAGTTTCCGGTACAGGATACATGCAAGAGGTTGTCTCGCATCACTAAATATTGTGGATTGGCGGCAACTGGTATAGTATCAATAACCTCAAAGCTACTTAGATCTATAACCGATACTGAGGAGCCAGCATAATTCTGTAAATAGTTGCCCGCATTGGCTACATATAGTTTGTTGCCTACTACTGCCAATGCTTCGGGAGCAGTTCCTACCATCACAAAATCTTCTATCAACCCCGAATTAGCATTCATTTTATATACTTTGGAACTAAACAAGCCACTTATATAAAAATGCCCACCAAATCGTACCATATCCCAGGGGTTAGCTCCTAGCTCTACAAAATAATTACCTACATTTACGCCGCTCGTCTTATTTATTTTGCCTATTGAATTGTCACCAGAATTTACAACATAAAGGTAATCGTGCCCAACCAACATTTTATTAGGTATATTCCCCAAAATGCTGAATGAATTTTGCACGCTATCTGTTGCCAAATCTATTCGGCTTAGAGTGCGAGATTGAGAGTTAACTACAAAGATTACTTCCGCTCTATAAGTGGAGAAAGCATTAACCATCAAGATTATGCATATCAATAAGTAACGTTTCATTTTTGTTCACCTCATGAATAATTTGTGACTTGAGATGAACTTTTTGCGAGAAACATCCCGTTGCTCCGGGGATTTTACTCATACTTGCTGGCAGGTTTCCTGGCTCACAGCGGTGTGCTATATAAATAGCTCCAAGAAGCCTTCCCATCCTTATTGGGACAGTGACTTCTTGCACCTTAATGCTGCATACAGTGGCGGAGACCGCTTCGTTTAACGAATTCCCTATTACCTGTATTAGCACCATCAAGTCACACATTCCAAATTATAAATTCTACTATGATGTCAAGATAAAAATCAAGCCTCATCAAAAACGTTTTTCCTTAATTAATGAGTATCATTATTAAGA
>JAJBBD010000324.1 GCA_020532355.1 Candidatus Cloacimonadota bacterium
TCTAAGGCTGCCATAATGTTTTCCTGATTGGGGTGCGTTATCGTAGCCAGCATAGCAAACAGACTCATCACAAAGCCAGGGGTGCAATATCCACATTGAGTGCCATGATGTTCTAAAAGGGCTTGCTGGATAGGATGAAGCTCTTCGGGCTTTCCCAAACCTTCCACAGTAATAAGGTGCTTGCCGTGAAGTTTTGCTGCGGGATATATGCAGGAGTTTATTGCTTCATACAAAACTTCTCCATCTTTAGGATAGGAGATTACCACAGTACAAGCTCCGCAATCACCTTCATTACAACTGCATTTAGTGCCATACAAATGCAATTGCTTATTCAAAAAATTTAAAGTACTAAGTCCTGGTGCAAGCCGAGCTATCTGCTTATGTCCATTTAAAAAAAACGTTATCTCATTAAAGCAATATTCGCCTGTATCAATTGTCTTCAGGTTCATAATAATACCTCTTGAACAAAAGATATCAAACAAGCAAATCCTGTAAAGTATATTTTTCCTGCAAGAAGAGAGGCGGTACAGCGACCGCCTGTGCTCTCTCATTGCCTCAAGCATAGAATAAGGAATATTCAAGCCCCCTTGATCCTGAACTTGCGGGAGAATCTCAGCTTGAACCTACGCTAATGACAGCCTAAAGCCACAAGAGACCGTTGAAAAATCGGGGCATAAGGCAGAGCTCCATAATATAAAATCGATTAGCAGGTATCTAAGAAAGCCCTATATAACTATGCACTCATAAAGCTTGACCATTGAACGCTAATTGCAGATTGGGGTGGCATATCTTTTCATTCGGGACTAATTGCTTGTTAATCAAGTTATATAAATCTTTACTTAGGTTCAAATGCAGTGTCGCTTCATGCTGGAAGCGGGCTTTATTCACAATTCTCATGTTAGGTTTAGGAGAATGTAATTGCTTGGGTTAGTTGATTGCTTTAGGATTCAAAATTTCTAGTAGCTGGATGGCGCGTTCAAACTGTTGTAAAGAATCCAGATCATCATCCAATTCGATAATGATCTTCAGGCTACTAGTGGCTTCAAATCTAAAAGGCTCCTTTATCTTTGCGCTAAAGTCCAGAATTCCATTTTTGGAAGGAGTGTGGGCAGCATCAAACTCGATTGTCATAGTTCCGCGTTTTACGGTACAATTCTTTAAGTGCAGTTTTTTTGCTAAAAGATCTACTTTAAAGTAAAGCAGTAACCAGCGGGCGTTTTCGGGAATTTCGCCAAAGCGATCGCGCAGCTCAAAGGCAAAATCTTCAATATCTGATAAAGTGCTCAACTCACCAAGGCGGCGATATACGCGGAGTCTTTCTTGATCGTTATCTATATATTCTGGAGGAAAATAGAGGTCCATTTCCGTTTTAATGCTTTGCCGGGTTTCGGGAGTATCATCTTGATACAATACGGAAGTATCGCCACTTTCAACAGCTTCTATAGCCCTGCCCAACAATCGGTTATAGTAGTTGAAGCCGATGGCTTGGATGATCCCGCTTTGCTTGGTTCCCAAGATTGTGCCGGCCCCGCGTAGCTCCAAATCGCGCAGGGCCACTTGAAATCCTGCGCCCAGATAGTCGTATTGTGTAAGAGCTTCCAGCCGTTTACGGGCAACTACAGTGGTGCCTTTAGGTATCAGAAGATAGGCATAAGCCCGGCGGTTGCTTCTACCCACTCTCCCGCGCATCTGATACAATTGCGCCAGTCCAAAGGTATCGGCGCGGTCAATAAGGATGGTATTTGCATTGGGGATATCTATTCCATTTTCGATGATTGTAGTAGAAATGAGTACCTGAAATTCATGCTCCACAAATGCCTTCATTACTTCTTCCAGATGATGTTCGGGCATTTGTGCGTGTCCTACCATAAAGTTGATATCAGGCATTTCGCGGCGTAACTCCAGAGCGATTGTTTCGATAGTTTGAACCCTGTTGTGGACAAAAAATACCTGTCCGCCCCTATCCACTTCTCTGCGAATGGCATCTTTTATTACTTCCATATCTCTGGGCGTAATAATGGTGCGAATAGGAAGCCGTTCTTTGGGAGAAGTTTGCATCAGTGATATCTCTTTGAGTTTTGCTAATGCCATATTCAGAGTGCGGGGGATGGGAGTAGCGCTCATATAAAGAGTATCTACATTACTTTGGATACGGCGGAGACGATCTTTATGACGAACCCCAAAGCGGTGTTCTTCGTCAATAACGAGAAGTCCGAGTTTGGGGAAAATTACATCTTTGGAAAGCAAGCGGTGAGTACCAATGGCAATATCCACCAATCCCGCTGCAATATATTGTATGTCTTTGGCAATAAGGTTTTTACTGCGGAATCGGGAAAGCATAGCTATGCGAACCGGGTATTGTGCCAGGCGTTCTTTAAATACACGAAAGTGTTGCTCTGCCAGTAATGTAGTAGGGGCTAGAACCGCTACTTGAAAGCCGCTATTAACTGCTTTGAAGGCAGCACGAATAGCCACTTCAGTTTTTCCAAAACCAACATCTCCGCAAAGCAAACGCTCCATAGGTGAGGGCAATTCCATATCGTCTTTGATCTCACGGCTTGCCTTAATCTGATCTGGAGTATCTTCATAAATAAAAGATTCCTCCAGTTCAAGCTGCCACTCGGTATCTGGAGTATGTGCCAATCCGGGGCGGCTGCTTCGCTCAGCATATAGTCTTACCAAATCTGCAGCTATAAGCTCTATCTGCTGGGCTGCTTTTCTTTTGGTGTTTTGCCATTTACTGCTGCCCAATTTATTAAGAGAGGGTGCTGTACCTTCTTCTGCTACGTACTTTGTTACCAAAGAAAGCTGGAAAGTAGGAACGTAAACCCTATCCTCGTTGGCATAGCGCAATACCAGGCATTCAACTTCGCGCCCATCAAGCTTAATAATTTTGAGCCCTTCAAAAACTCCAATGCCATGATCTACATGCACTACAAAGTCGCCGGGTTTGAGGTTTTCATAATCAACAATGGTTTCGCCGGGAGCAAAGCGAGGGGCATATCTCTTTCTTTTATAACGGTTAAAAACCTCATGATCGGTAAAAAGACCCAATTTGGCATCTTCTATTTCAAAGCCTTCGTGCAAAACTCCGATGTGACTCTTATAAGGCAGTGTTTCACCGATGGTTTGCCGCATACGCTTTTCTTGGGATTGATTGTCGAACAAGAGATAGTGCTGCCAACCTTGATTGTGCTTACTGAATAAAGATTCGGCTAAGAGCCCCAAATCTCCCTCAAAAGAAGGTTGGGAAGCAAAAGGTGCCCGGATATTATTTTTTACTTCTGGTAAGATAAATTCACTTTGCGAAAGATATAAGCTCCCGGATTGGGCAATACAATTATAGAAACCTTCCTCTTGTAGCAGAAGGTCTTTAACTTTTGGGATTTTTCCCTTACTGCCCTTTTTAAGTTCTTTGCGATATTGCAGATAAGTTTGTTCGTTGAGGGCTTCCATCTCTTCCTTTATGTAACTGAAATTGCTGAACAAAAAGAATCTTTTTTCGGGAGGGAAGTAATCTGCAAAGGTGCATAGATTCTTTGTAAGGAGACTATAGTAGTTTTCAATACCTTCAAAAAACCCTTTCTCGCGTATTTTGGAGATAATTACGGATCCCGAATCTACATCATCCAAGCTCAGCTCCCGCGCCGGAATTACCAATACATGATCTAATTCTTGAGCAATAGAACGTTGTGTATTTGCAGAAAACGCCCTTATAGACATTATCTCATCACCCCAAAACTCAATACGAACTGGGTTTAGAGAAGGTGGTGAAAATAAATCTAAAATTCCTCCACGTTTGGCTGCCTGATACACCGTAGATACTTGGTACTCAATCTCATATCCCATATTCTGTAAACTTTTAAGCAGTTCAATTGGATTTAGTGAATCTCCCTTTTTTAGAGTAAAAATGTGGCTGGAGAGGCTATTGCGGTCTGGGATCATTCGTAAAAAAGAGCGGATAGAAAGGCTGTAAACTGCTGGAATTTGACTGGTTACGGCATTCAGAAGGCTTATCATGCGGGTTGCCCGAATGGAGTAGTGAGGCGAACGTTCTTCATAGGGCAGGATCTCGTAATCTGGCAAATACAGAGCATTATCTTTACCGATGAGGCTTACAAGGTCGTCCCACAGGTCTTCGGCGATTATGTCATCCTGCGAAACCAAGATAATATTCAAACCGGTTTTTGCCCAGATATGGGCTGCAATTAAAGCTCTGGCACTTTGACTGAGATGGTGTATCTGAGTGTGGTTGTGTAAGGGTAGAAGCGAGTTGAAGAAGGATGATTGTTCCAAACGGGATGAGATTTTGGTATAAAGCATTACGATACCCTTGCTTAAAGAGAATCCCTATGCAGATTAGTGGGGATTCTCAATTGCTTCTTAATTAGTAAGTTTACGGATTATCTCTGCCAGATTGAGACTTTCCTGAATGGAGGTACTCAAGTTCTTGAGTATAATTTTATTATTGGCAAGTTCGTCATCTCCTAGAATAATAGCATATGCGGCATGAGATGCGTCGGCCGCCTTCATTTGGGCTTTGAAAGATGCTTTTTCGGGATTGTATTCAACATATATTCCTTCGTTTCTGAGGGCTTGCGATATAGATAAGATTGCTTCTTGGGCACTTTCTCCAATCGCAATTGCATATACTTGCGGATTAGGAAGATTTGGCAGAGGAACCTTTTCCTGCTCAAGCGCCAATAACAAACGCTCAAATCCCCCTGCAAAACCTATGGCGGGAGTATCTTTGCCCCCTATTTGGGAGATGAGGGCATTGTATCTACCGCCTCCAGCAATGGAATTTTGGGCTCCTAATGAGTCTACAATGAGCTCGAACGCTGTATTTGTGTAATAATCTAAACCTCTTACTATGGCTGGGTTTATGGTGTAGTTTATGCTCATTTTATCCAAATAACGGCAAGTATCCTCAAAGTGGGTGCGGCATTCTTCATCCAGATAATCCAATTGAGAAGGTGCTTTGTGGCGAAAAACCTGACAACTGGGAACTTTGCAATCCAAAAGCCGACGCGGTTTTTGCTCGAAGCGTTTTTGGCAATCTGGGCAAAGCTGGGTTAAATGTGGTCGATAGTAATCTCTAAGAGCTTGATCGTAGCTTGCTGCACAATTTGCGCAACCCACACTATTTATCTCCAAGCGAACGTTTTTAAGCCCTAGGGCTTTTAAGAATTGCATCTCGACAGCAATAACTTCAGCATCGTAATAGGGATGGTTGCTGCCGATGAGCTCTATGCCATATTGATAGAATTGGCGGTATCTACCTGCTTGCGGACGATCGTAGCGAAACATAGGTCCCATATAGTACAGTTTACTGCGTCCGCCGCTTTTATCCATGTGGTTTTCAACATATGAGCGAACCACCGGAGCCGTACCTTCGGGGCGCAAGGCAAAGATTCTGCCTTTTTGATCTGTAAAGCGATACATTTCTTTTTGCACAACATCCGAGTTTTCTCCTGAGCTGCGCTCAAACAATTCGGCGAGTTCAAAGATGGGCGTAGTAATCTCCATGTAGCCAAAACTATCGGCAATCTTGCGAAATACGCTCTTTACATATTGCCATTTGGGGCTATCGGAGGGTAGAATATCATAAGTTCCACGGGGAATTTTGTAAGTCATGTTTTCCTCTTTCGTAGATCATCAAATTTATATGTGGGTCTGCCGTCAAGCAGTTCGGTGGGATATTTTACGCTTACCAGATACAATCCTGCTGCCGGAGCGGTTGTTACTAAGTTCTGGCGGGGGCATTGATCTGCCAATAGTTTATCGATTGTAGTGGCTGGTAGATCAAAATGAGAAACATTGGCTAAAGTACCCACGATTCGGCGCACCATATTGTGCAAAAATCGATCCGCCCGTACATGAAATGTAAAATTGAATTCGTCTTCGCAAATAGAGAGTTCTTTTAAATCGCAAACATGATTGGGTACTTCCGGATTCAACCTGCCAAAACTGCTGAAATCGTGTTTTCCTAAAAGTCTTGCTGCTGCTTCAAGCATTGGGTTTAGGCTAATTCTTAGATGAGGAAGAAAGCCGGCAAAATTGCGATTGAAGGGGTCTGCATCTTTGCTAAGGATGTATTTGTACTGCCGTTCATAAGCTTGATAGCGTGCTGAGAGATTAGCTTCTACTTGCCAGATTTGCAGCACCTTTATATCAGCGGGTAGCCACCGGCGAAAAGCAAACAGCATTTGAGGCATGGTCATATTTCCCTCATACTCAAAATGGGCATATTGCGCTAATGCGTGCACTCCTGTATCGGTTCTGCCTGCGGCAACTATGGGAGTGTGATGTTGACAAAACTGTTCTAAAGCATTTTCCATAGTGGTTTGAACACTACGTCCTTGTTTTTGTTTTTGCCAGCCGATAAAATCGGTTCCATCGTAAGCAATCTTTATAAGATAACGCATCGTGATTATCCTATAAGGCATTAACCAAGCCCAAAAGAACCAAAAAAAGCAATCCGAACAGGTTTGCCCGGTAGTGAATTTCGGGAGGGGGATTATTCTGAGCTAAGAGGCCATTTACTTTATCTTCAATACTAGGGCTTTTTTCATAGAGTTGTTTGCCGGCGTTAATAGCCTTATCTAGCATCCCATAAATACTATGTTGAATTTGCATGGATCGATATATGCTAAGATATTGTTTTAGAAACAAGTATGTTGCCAGGATGTACGAAATCACTGCTCTACATGGCTTATTTCTGCATAGGGAAAGGCTTTGAGCCAAAAGGGATGCTTTGTGCAAAGAGCCCCATACCGCTACAGTAATAAGTACAAAATATATAATTTTAAAGGAGAAAAGAAGAGATTGAAGGAAATCGACTCCGAACAGTAGGCAAAGCAACCAGTAGGCTGCAAAAAAGCTTAACAACTTGCGAATTGCAAACAGAAAACTGGAATATAACAAAGGTTCTGCATTTAGATATAGCAATACCAGCAATGTTTGAGCCGCAAGTTGGCGGAAAGATGCTTCAAAACCCGTAAAAATACCTATTACAAAGATGCCCAGCCTGAGTAGCACATGCTGGCGCATAATTAACTGGGACTTCATTTACTTTCTGAGTCCTCTTTATTAGCGGGGGGAGCTGGAATGGGATCTATATTACTTACAGGGTTTTGTTCTGTGTTGTTTTCTAAAGCTTCAGTGGGATTACTATCTACTTGGGGCAAAACATCAAGGCTGTCTGGCTTTAAGCTATCTGTTGTAGGAAGAGTATGATCCTTCTCTATTGTTAAACTTTCTTCTAGGGCAGCTTTCTCTTCGATATCGAGGATATTGTTAATGGCTTCAGAAGGTTTTACCGATAGGGAATCTTCAACTTGTGGACTAGAGCCTATATCAAGGCTATCTATTTCCGCTTTTAGGGTGTCGATGCTCAAGCTATCTACTAATGTGGTTTGCGAAAGCATATCTAGGCTGTCCAATTCGATTGGTTCTGTGCTGTTCAAGCTATCGGGATCTGCCGTAAGCAAACTATCGGGGACTTGAATATAACTATAATCCGATTCTCGCTTCAAAAATTTCTGTCCGTCATAAAAGCGGAGCACTAGCTGTTTATATTCAGGAGGTTCGTCATATTCTAAGACCACATTCAAATAGGTTTTGGCTAAGGTAGTATCGGGAGCTTCAAAACTGTAGTGCCAACCTAAGCGGTAATTTGCTTTTATGCTGAGATCACTATATTCGCTTTCTATAAAATCTTGCATGGCAGAAATGAGCGAATCGGGGTTATCTGGATACATCTCTAAGGCAGCATCGAAGGCAATTTCTGCTTCTTCCCAGTCTGGATCGGTTAGTGTGGGTTTTTTGCCGGCAACGACGGCATTGGCAGCGGCAGTATAAAGGCTTCGAGGGAAGCGTTGAATTAAGGTTTGATGTATCTCTTCGGTTTCGTCTTCCCTACCGGATATTTTGTTTTGGATAGTGAACATGGAATAATAGCAGAAGGGTAAAATCTCGGTATCGAACTGGTGAAGAATTTCGTTGAGTTCTTCCAATTGCTTTTGTTCTGTTTCAAGTCGTCGCTCTAGGGTGTTTATGGAGGCATAAAGCTCTTCAGGGCTTAATGCTTTTTCCGGCGTTTCAGGAGGGCTTTCTGCGTGCTCAGCGCTTTGTGGGTTATCTATATCCAAAGTTAAATCATTTTGAGTAACAGCATCAGGAATATCGGGTTTGGGTTCAATTATCTCTTCTGTGTTAAGGCTATCGGCAAATTGAACCTCCTCTATGCTCACAGAAGTTGTGCTATCCGGCAGGCTTGTGGCTTCTAACACATTTAATTCAGTTGCCTCAGTAATTGTTTCAACTATTTCTGGACTTTCTGCAAAACTGCTATCTACAGCAGTATCTGTTTCTTCCAAAAGTATTGAGAGCGAATCCGGCATAACTGTTGCCAAGCTATCTTCGATACTTACTGCAATGTCTGTTTTGAGGCTATCTGAAAGCATAAATTCTAAGCTGTCTATTTGAGCAGTGATTTCGGAAATGACCTGGCTTAAAGAATCTATTTGTATAGCGAAACTATCTCTTTGGGCTATTACGAATTGATAGTTCATTAAGGCAGAATCCGGCAATGCGATGGCACCTAAGAAGCTTTCGGCTCGTTGATAATAATAATCCAAAAATTGTTGCAAATTGTTGCTGTTGGAAGGTTTTTGTCCACTTGTACTTTGGGTTATGGCACTTGCCAACTGATTGCCTAGAGTGCTGTATTCGGAAGTGCTAAACTCGGCTCTAACTTTATTTAGATAGGTAACTGCAGTATCGTGATCATTATTAGTATAATATAGATATCTTCCCCAATAGTAGTATGCTGCAGCAGAATGCTCTGTGCGAGAATAGGTCTTGGTTACGCTTTCCAATTCTTCCAAGCCATCTTCTTCTTCGCCATTTGCCAAGAGAATTCTGCCATAAAGCACTTTTGCGCGCGATAGCATATCGGGTCTGGTTTCGTTGCGCACCACATATCTGATTTCTTTTAGGGCGTCTACGTACTGCTGTAACATCATCATGTTAATGGCTATATAATAGTGAGCCTCCAATTTCTTTTCTTTAGGGATTCCCCTGGTATCAATAAAGGTTCTAAATTCCTCTAAAGATTTATTGTAATCCTTCTGCATATAGTAGTTTTTCCCAATCAAGAAAAACGCTTCTTTTGCTTCCTTTGTTTTACCATAATCATTCATTATGCGTTGCAGCCAATATTGAGCACGGATATAGTCTTCATCCGAGATTTCAAAATCGGCTAAGAGCAGAAGGGCTCGGGGATGGTGCTTAATGTATTTGGGATTGCGAACAAATCCTTCTAATACAGCCTCAGATTGAGCAGCCTGATTGATCTCGCGCAGAATTCTTGCCAAATAGATATTTGCATCGGGGATATGTTTACTTTTGGGGTATCCGGTAATCAGGCTTTCGAAAGCATCTTTGGCTTGAAAGGCAGAATTCTTTTTGTAATACAAAGCTCGTGCCATCAAGAACAGTGCATCATCGGCTCGTTTTCCGGTGCTATTACGAGTTAGGATAATGCCGCATTTCTGAATGGTTTTGGTGTATTCGTCTACTGCTTGAGGCGTAGGACGTCCATTGGCGCTTAGGGGGCGTTCCTGCGCACTCTTAAAATAGTTTTTGGCATTATACATAGTGTTGTCTATGCCGCATGCAATAAGCAAGAACAGGGCTGCAGTATAGACAATTATGCGCAAATTTCTCATAACGCAATAGCGGCGAACTTGGCTCTATTTGTCAATCGATTTTTATTCCCATGCTTTCCACGGCGCTAAGAATGTCACCTTGCTTGATTAAGCATTGGGCGGTTTGAATCTCTTTGTACATCACTCTATCTTCACGAAGCCTGGGCACTAAAGAGCGGAGCTTTGCCCGCACACTTTCAATAGCCTCAGAGCTGGGGATATCTCGAATGTCTATAGCCTGCGTAGCTATCATCAGTTCTATAGCAAGAACGTTATTAACGTTTTCTACAATCTGTAATAGTTTTATGGCCGAAACAGATCCCATTGATACGTGGTCTTCCTGATTTGCAGAGGTTGGAATGTTATCTACAGAGGCGGGGTGAGACAGTACTTTGTTTTCACTAACAAGTGATGCAGCAGTTAACTGGATTATCATAAATCCCGAGTCTAATCCGGGTCGATGAGCCAAAAAGGGTGGCAATCCCCTAGATAAAGCGGGATTGAGGATTTGCTCCATGCGCCGCTCACTGATGTTTGCTAGTTCGCTGATTGCTATACCCATGGTATCTAAGGCAATAGCCAAAGGTTCACCATGAAAGTTCCCACCAGAAATCACTTTGTCCTCATCGGGAAAGATGAGAGGATTATCGGTAGCAGAATTAATTTCTATTTCCAGAACCTTACGGGCATAGCATAAAGCATCGCGTACTGCTCCATGTACTTGGGGAGAGCATCGTAGGGAATATGCATCCTGAACATTATCGCAGTTGAGATGGCTTTTACGCAGAGGGCTGTTATCTATAAGCTTACGAATGTTCTCTGCGGAATACAACTGCCCCGGATGAGGTCTTAATTTGTGAACTAATGGGTCCATAGCCTGGGGTGTGCCTAAAAGAGCATCGATGGACATGGCGGCAAGGATGTCTGCCTGTTTGCACATTAGCTCAGATCTGATTAGGCATAATGCACCAATTGCTGCCATTACTTGCGTACCATTATTCAAAGCTAATCCTTCTTTTGCTGCCAGCTTGACCGGCGAAATGTTTGCTTTTTTCATCGCTTCGAAGCCAGTCATTCGCTGCCCCATATATAAGGCTTCGCCCTCGCCTAAAAGCACTAATGCCAGATGTGACAGTGGAGAAAGATCTCCGCTTGCTCCTACCGATCCCCGCATGGGTATTATAGGATGTACATGTTTGTTTAACATCTCAACTAAGGTTTGCAGGGTTTCCAGTCTTATCCCAGAATGCCCTTTTGCAAGCACAGCTATGCGTAATAACATAATTGCCCGGGTAATTTCTTCACTGTAGGGATCGCCAACACTTACGGCATGACTGCGAATAAGATTCGACTGCAATTCTGCAATGTTCTCTTTAGCTATGCATACACTACTGAATTTGCCAAATCCGGTTGTAAGCCCGTATACTATGTCTCCGTTGGCAATTACGCGCTCAACGTAATCTCGGCATTTTATAACTTTGCTAATACTTTGCTCGGCTAAGCGAATCGGTGCTTTTTGAATTGCAACCTGTGCTACTGCCTCCAGACTTAGACTACTACCGTCGATAATTATTTCTTGCATGATTCCTCTGATATAGCTATATAGTAAAGATGATAAGTGGAAACCAATCGTTAGTTTTGCTCAACAGATAGGGATAGGGGGTTTTTGTCAAGCAGAGAAGCAAGTAGTAAGACCATTGAATAATCGTGGCATGGGGCGGAGTCTCATATTACAATGGTGGAGGGTGGGCATGGATAGACCTGAAAAAGCCTACCAAACCGAGATCTCGTGCCTAAAAAATTTGCTATCTATATGTATCTGCAACGGTCTTTTCTTTATCCAGCGCCAAAAGCAACAACATTAGCCTTTGCAGCCAGGGTGTTCCTCCCATATTGGATTAAGCTATGCTTACCCAAGATTCAGGCCACCATTCTCCAATATTTTAGGCTCCATAACGGGAGCAAACTCACCTAACTCTAACCCGATGCGGAGGCAGAGCTATGGGCTGATTTTCAAGCTATGTTTGTACATGGAACTATATTCATCCTTTATAATATGGTTTTTTAGGATATATTCCCGCAGACAACTTAGAACAATTAGATTGTTTCTTGCAAGAGGTTGTTTAAGGCATCTGGGTTTTTCAATTTTTCAAAAATATCTTGTTGGTGATTTACAAACACCTTACCTACTTCCGGATCAAACTGAATATTGAAATTATCGAATACTTCTTTTGCTGCCTCTTTATATGTGAGCTTTTTGCGGTAGGGACGCTGACTAGTCATGGCATCAAAACTGTCTGCCACACTTACAATTCGCGCCAAAGGATGTATCTCATTGAGGCAAATGCCATAGGGATAACCAGCCCCATTCGCCCACTCATGATGCTGCAAGATGATTCGGCTTATCGTTTCGGGCAAACCAATGGGGTTTATGATTTTTGCGCCAATTATAGGGTGTTGTTTTATAATGTCATATTCGCTTGTTGTGAGGTTTTGTTCTTTGTTAAGAACGTTACTCAAAATGCCAATTTTTCCCAGATCATGTAGCAAGGCGCCAATACGCAATTGCCGTAGTTCTTCTTTTTGAATTTGCATTAGCTTACCCAGTTGCATAGCAATTACGGTAACTCGTTCCGAGTGCCCTCGCGTATATATGTCGTTCACTTCCATGGCATTTACCATAGCATGGATAGTGTTTATATAGCTTTTTTCCAATTTGCTTTTGGCGGCAAAAAGTTCAATGGTTCGTTGTTGTACCAACAATTCTAGGTGATCGTGATAAAGCTGATTTTGAACTCGCAATTGGTATGCTTCAACTGCTTTTTTGGCGCTTACGATAAGTTCACTTATTTCAAATGGTTTTCTTAAAAACTCATAAACTCCCAAGTGGATAGCTTTACGCATTATTTCTGTATCCGAAAACCCCGTAATGAGAATTACCGGAATTTTTTCATCATATTTTGAAACAACGCTTACCACCTGCAATCCATTCATTTTTGGCATATTTACATCGCTTATAACTGCCGAGTAATCGTTGGTGTAAAGCCAGCGCATGGCTTCTACCGGATCGTTACAGCTATCTACCTTATAGTCTGTATAATTTTGAATACTCAGACTAATTCCATCCAACAGGGCTTGGTCGTCGTCAATCACCAATATTTTTACATGCTTATCCATTATAACACCTAAAAAATGAGCTCTTCTTGAAAATCAGCTTTTCTAATAAGTGACTCATCGTTATTTGTCACTTTATTAACTGCCGTGCTTACACGGTGACATTCTAATGCTGGATCTTGAAGGGGAACAAGCAAGCTTTTTAATATATCAAGATCTTGCAAACCAGGATCTAACCATAAATCAATTTGCTGTTTAGCTAAAATGAGAGGCATGCGCTGATGTAGGTTTTGCATGAACTTGTCAGCGGCTTTGGTAATGATGCCTATAGAAGGTATATAACTCCCATCTCCTGCTTCCCACACATCGTAAATACCTGCCATATAAAGCAGAGAGCCATCTGCAGGGTAGATATAGTAAGGTATTTTTTGTGGGGATGCCCATTCGTAAAATCCATTGGCAGGAATTATTGCCCGTCGCCGGATAAATGATGCCTTGAATGATGGCTTCTCGTGGATGCTTTCACTGCGAACATTGATGAGAGGTGTTTTAGGAATACTCTTCATCCAAGCAGGAATTAAACCCCAACGGAAGAATCCATTATAGCGCAGATTTGCCTTACTTACAATTGCCATAATTACATGCGTGGGAGCCACATTGAAGGATATTTCGGCTTGTTCGGAACTAAGTGAAGCCCGAAGCTCTTTTTGTAGCAAAACTAATTGATCATGCTTAATTACTTGTGCAAATCTTCCACACATCTAAGATTCCTTTAGGTTGACAAGTTTTAAGCCAAGCGAATAATTGGCAAGAAATATTTGCAGAGATATTTATCCTTTTGCATAAAAAGTGGAGAGAAAGGAGAATTTGTGACCAATAAAGAAATTGACCGAGTAATGCAACTGCTTGAGGAACACTTCTATAGCGTTAAAACTCCGATTGTGGACCTGATTCAAGCAAAAACACAAGAACCTTTTAAGGTTCTGGTGGCAACCATTCTCAGCGCTCGCACTAAAGATGAAACTACTGCCAAAGTGGTGAATGATCTATTCAGTGTAGTCAATAAGCCGGAAGATTTAGATAAACTTAGCGTTGATGAACTGGATAAGATTATTTATCAAGTTGGCTTTCATAACGCTAAAACAAAACATCTTAAAGCTTTACCCACGGTTTTGCGAGAGAAATTTGACAATCGGGTACCAAGTGAGATCGATGATTTGTTGTTATTGCCGGGAGTGGGGCGTAAAACGGCAAATCTGGTGCGTGCAGTTGCTTTTTCTTTGCCGGCAATTTGTGTAGATATCCACGTTCATCGCATTTGTAACCGCTGGGGATATATTAAAACAGATACTCCTCTGCAATCTGAAATGGAACTGAGAGCCAAACTGCCACAAAAGCATTGGCTAAAAATAAACTCTTACGTTGTTGCCTTTGGGCAAAATCTGTGCAAACCACGTAAACCCTTGTGCGACAAATGTACTATTTTCCAATATTGTAAACGAATGGGAGTTAATTAGTAGGAGTAAAGCGAGTATGAACTGCGTGTTTTGTGCAATATCATCTGATGCTTATATTATTGAAAATGATTGTTTCTTTGCTATCAAAGATAAACGCCCCGTATCCAAAGGACATTGCCTTATTGTTTCCAAGCGCCACAGCCCCGACTTTTTTTCACTTTCACCAATCGAGGCGAGTTCCTTGCTGGATATCACCAAAAAACTTAAGGAATATCTGGATGCAGAATATTGCCCTCCTAGCTACAATTTGCTTATGAATTGTGGTGCCAGAGCGGGACAAACGGTTTTCCACTACCATTTGCATGTTATTCCACGCTATTAAAAACCAATCCAGATATTCTCATAAGGAGTAAAACATGTGTAGACGCCTATTTGTTTTAATACTCTGTATTTGTGGATTTCTCTTTGCCAAAGAAACCGGATATGAAGCCGGCAAGGTAACCGTAAAGCTCAAAAAGAGCGTTTCTCCGTCAATACTACAATCTTACTTACCGAATTTAGCAATTTTAAAGATTGAACCCCGATTTCATGCCCAAAAAGATGAAAAGGGCTTTCTTAGCAATATCTACGAACTAAGTTTTGATGAAAAGATAAGCCCATATGCCGTTAGCAATGCATTGAAGCAAACTGCAGCTGTGGTGTATGCCGAACCCATTTTTTGGGATGAAGTATTCGATGTGCCCAATGATACTCTCTATATTCAAACGCTAAACCTTGCCTATATGCAGGCAGAATCTGCCTGGAGCTTACACAAGTGCGAGCAAAATCCTATTCTTATTGCTATTGTGGATACGGGAGTAGCATACAAACATCCAGATCTTGCGCCAAATATTTGGCACAACCTCGCAGAAGATGCAAATCAAAATGGTTATACGATGTATTATGATGGTAGTGCTTGGGTATTGGATGCTGGGGATCTGAATGGGATCGACGATGATAATAACGGCAAAATCGACGATTTGATTGGCTGGAATTTTCTGTTAAATAGTGCTGGAGACGAAAATAACGATCCCAACGATCCGGGATCTCATGGCACAAAAGTAGCGGGTTTGGCTGGAGCTGTTACCAACAACTCCATTGGGCTCGCATCATTAAGCTGGAATCCGGTGCTAATGCCCATTTCCTGTGCCAGAGCTGGAGCCACATCCACCATATTTCGGGGATATGATGCCATCCTTTATGCTGCCGAAAATGGTGCAAAAATTATTAATTGTTCTTGGGGTGGAACCGGTTATTCCGCCGCTGCCAAAGATGTAATCGACTATGTAACTCAACTGGGTACAATAGTAGTTGCTGCAGCAGGGAATAGTAATGATTCAACGCCAATTTATCCCGCAGCATATCCAGGCGTATTGGCTGTTGCCGCACTATATAACAACGGTATTAAATGGAGTGGCTCTAATTATGGCGCATATGTTGATTTTGGCGTACCTAACCAGAATTTTTATACTACAACGCCACCATTAGGTTATTATACGGGAACAGGTGCCACTTCATACGCTTCACCATTGGGCACAGCTTTAGCGGCTCTTGCAGTATCCCACTACCCCGAAGTTTCTGCCACAGAGATAAAGCATCGGATCATTGCCACATGCGATAATATCGATGCTCAAAACCCCAACTATATCTATAAATTAGGCGGGGGCATAGCAAATGCCTTTAATGCGTTGGATGAAACTGAGCCATACCAAGAGCCGTGTTTGAAGCTAGATCTGTTTTCACAAGGGCTTCCTCACGATCATAATGGAGATAGCAGCATAGACCCCAACGACCTTATAAGCCTGAATTTTATCCTGAGAAACTATAGTATGTTCAGCGATAATGCAACTCTTACCATTTCCAGCTCAAATCCGGATATCGAAATAATTCAAGCCCAACATAACTGTACAATTCCTGCCGATGAATTCATAAATCTGCAAGATGCCTTTAGCATTAGCATTAGCTCGAATGCTGCATCTCAATATGTGAACTTGCAATTGGAGATAGATTCTTCTATTCCAATCCATTCTGCCTCCAGTTTCAATATCGGTTTCTATATAAATAATGGTGGTATCTTGGTTTGGGAGCCTATAGCCGGAGGAAGAGACCTCAGTGGCACCTTCATTCGCAATACCCTGCTTGCACAGAATTATGAAGTAGTATATGGAAATGTTTTTCCTGGCTCTTTGCAAGGCTATGATGCCGTATTCCTTAGTTTTGGCTCTGTTGGAACAAACAATTATCGCTTAAATGAACTCTTTATGTACGAAGCCATACGAGATTACCTTTTAGATGGTGGAAAACTCTATATTGAAGGAGCAGATGCCATCGGTTTCGATTTGGAATATTACTTAGGTTATGCAGAAGAAGGCTTAGGTGCGCACACTGTTTTATGGCAGTTATTAGGAATCTCAAATGGAAGCGATGGAACCACAAATGCAATCTCATTGTTGCAAGCTCAATTGCCTTTTAGTGAGATCGTTTTTAACTCCTCAAATCAGGTTAATGTAGAATATATCGATAAATTTACCCCCGCTAATCCCAATGGATTTGTGGCTTGTACCGAAGATTCCTATGGAACGGTGGCTATAGCTTCAAAAGGTGAACACAATCAGCGAAGTTTTGTGTTCTCTTATGCGATGGCAGAGCTTGTTGATAGTGCTCATCCCAATACTGCAATTAATTTCCTCTCAGAAGTGCTGAACTGGTTTATTAACAGTCCCACACCACAAATACAACGCAACGAAAGTGGATTGAGATTAACATGGGAATTGCAGCCCTTAGTTCACACCTATAAAGTGCTGTATGCCAGTGAACCCTATGGTACATATGATGTTTTGGCAGAAGATATAGAGCAGAATTTTTACGATATTCAAAGTCCCTATACCAAAGGATTCTACCGCCTACAAGCTAATCCTTAAAAAAACCCGAGTATAATCCCGGGTTTTAAGCTAAGGCATTATATAGAATCTATTAGCCAAAACAACCAACGGTGTCTGGGATGATTAGATCTGCATCTGTAACTTTTTTCACATCTTCTATGGTAGTTCCGGCAGCAATCTCGCGTAAAACTAAGCCCTCGGCGCATACTTCCATTACCGCCATATCGGTAATGATAAGATTCACCTTGCCTTTGGCTGTTAGTGGTAAAGTGCATTTTTTTAGGATTTTGGAGTTTCCATATTTATCACAATGTTCCATCGCCACAATTACTTTACGGGCGCCAGTAACAAGATCCATAGCACCTCCCATTCCGGGCACCATCTTGCCGGGAATCATCCAGTTTGCCAAGTTACCTTCCTGATCTACCTGAAGAGCGCCTAATACTGTAGCATCAATATGACCTCCACGAATAATGGCAAAACTGAGAGCGCTATCGAAAAATGAAGCACCCTTTAAGGCTGTAATATAACCACCCCCGGCGTTTATCATATCCTTATCTTCTTTTCCCTCAGCTGGATTGGGACCTACCCCCAGCATACCATTTTCGCTCTGGAATACCACGTGTATGCCTTCCGGAATATAGTTCACGGCTAAAGTGGGAAGCCCTATCCCCAAGTTTACATAATCTCCATCTTTAAACTCAAGTGCGATTCTGCTGCCAATCATAGCTCTCTTATCCATGGGCTACCTCCGTGCATTTTACCATGTAGTTTACAAAAACTCCGGGACATGCAATTAATTCGGGATCCAATTCGCCAATTTCCACAATCTCTTCAACTTCAGCGATAGTTATTTTGCCTGCCATTGCCATAATAGGATTGCTATTGCGTGCTGTTTTACGGAAGACAAGATTGCCCATTTTATCTGCTTTATAAGCCTTAATAATGGCAATATCGGCTTCGATGGCGGGCTCCAAAATGTAATTCTTAGAATTCAAGTTTATCACTTGTTTTCCTTCTTCCACAACTGTACCCAACCCCGTGGGAGTAAGAATTCCTCCCAAGCCGGCTCCGGCTGCGCGAACCCGTTCCATTAAAGTGCCTTGGGGGACAAGCTCAATCTGTACTTGATTTGAGTTCATCTGAGCTTGAATTGTTCTGTTTGTACCCAAATGCGATACTTGTGCACTTTTAATCAGGTTTGCTACCACCAATTTGCCTACGCCGCGATCTTCCCAATCGGAGGCGATTACGATCATATGCAGATCACCAATTTTCTGCTCTACAATGGCATCGATAATGCACTCCGGAGCTCCTACGGCTAAAAAGCCGCCTATGGCTACTCTGCTGCCGGGTTTGATCATGTTTGCCGCTTCTGCCGCTGAAATCAACTTTGCCATAAACTCTCCTAAAATTCTAATAATATAATTAAAGTCCACACAATCTTTTTGCATGAAAGTGTCAACCTTTTTCAATGTTTTATAGTGCTGTATCAAGCCTGTTTTAACCCAATTGAGGCATTGGAGTTCAAAGCGCATAAACTAACTATCCCTTATTTAATATCTTATGGGTGGTTTGGACTTCAAGGCCGTGCATAATTACACGCCTGCTTTTGAAGTCCATGAGACCTATTAAGTTCAATATCAGCAGGAACTTAATTGGCCTCATGAACTCCAATAGCATGGTTCAGGTTTATGTATTAAGAGTCACCGAAAATTGCAGATGGCGGATTATTAAAATGAAAA
>JAJBBD010000325.1 GCA_020532355.1 Candidatus Cloacimonadota bacterium
GGACTGGAGACAAAATGGGAGTACTGATTAGGAGTCCAATTATATTCATTTTCAAGCCAATGGATATTATGTCGATCTTGTTCAGGACCAGTAACCCACCTAATCGTATCCAGGTAGGTGGGGGTGTCACTGTTATTAGAGTTCATATGAATGGCCAGCAATTCCTCAAAGAACTTTCTCGCTATAAGAGCATTATTGGTAGTTGTGTTCAGCACCGGGTAGCTCACCCAATGCCATCTATCCACATCGTATTGATTCTCGAAGCTATATTCCCAGTGGCGATGCGCGATTGCCGGGATGGTGCCAATATCTACAGGAGTGCCGTCCTCATCCTCGCCGATACCGGCATCAATGCAGGGGGACATTGTTGTAGCGTTCCAAATGGGTTGATAATTTGAATCAAGTTCCGGGTCGCATTGGTAAGTAAACCTTGGCTCATCAGGATCGCTGAAGTTTAGATTGAAACCAGACAAACTGGTTTTATGAATAATATTATAACTTATGCTATACGGGTAGTATCCCGATCCTGAATTGATACTGCACCCGTTGCTGTTTGTAGTGCTTATTACATTATTCTGTATCAATGGATCTTGAACGTTTAGAGTGGGACGAATCGCTCCATAATCTGATGCTCCGTTGGTGCAGGGATAGATTTTTGCGTAACTGTTTTGATAATAATGATCATCGCTTGTTACATCAAACGTATCGTTAAAAGCCAGTTGCCAATCTATTGTGCTTGGATCGGCAAGCGCATAAACGCCTGCTATCCGATGGTTCCCAGACATCAAGTTAGGAGTAAATGAGATATCCCATCCATCCCTAGTGTAGTCTTCGATCTTCGTTCCATCCAAGGATACTGCAAAATGTTCGGACATCGCAATATCTTCAATGGTGAACACTATGCTACCATTATTCTGGATAACCGTTGCATTGATTGCCGGATCAACTATCGAATTTGTAACAATAACACCGGAGCTTGTAGCTGGAACGATGGAGAAGAGTTCACACTGATCGTAACTAGGGTTGCAAACAGGACCATTGGGGCTTTCATTAACACTATAATCAGCCAGTAGAAACGTCGCTGAAATGAGGAATAATGCTGCCATAAAAGCCTGTTTTCCAATTGATTCATGCAAGCTGGCAATCATTGAGTGGATATTGTTTTTTGACCTTGCTAGTCTTTGTAACAACTGTTCTGTTTTTTTGGGGCTATCCCCTCCGAAGCAAAAATGGCCATCTGCCTTAGTCTTGAAATTGGCTGCTAAAAAACTAATGCTAGATTTAGTGTGTGTTAACATAATGGGTCTCAAATTTGTTTTGTATGCATCAGCAGTAACATTTGAATCCTGACCAGGATTGTTCGATCCCAAGTCAGGTACCAGAACCATGAAACCCTATGGAAGGATTTCGCCAAAACCTTTTTATCTTTCGCCTAGCCACCTGTAAAAGGTATCCCACTTTTGATGCAAAGAAAGAGCAGTAGTACGAGGGAGCAACAGATAAGTTATTTCCAATCACGCTTTCAATAAATGCAATTAAACATTTGTCTTAGCTTGTGTCAAGAACTTTTTTCAATCACCTTATGTTATTCTAAATTGCCGTTCCTGTGGCTGTTGGAGATAAATAAGCGCAAAAGCTCCCTTCAACACCGCGCTTTAGCGAGCTGAGTCCCGGGACGGCAGTTCAGAAAGCAATCGATAGCAAAAAAACGGCTTGTTGCCGTAGGCAAGGCAGGAGACAGAGTGCCCATAGTAGCGATAATATTCGGGACAACACAACCCGAAAGGAGTCAAGGGGCACGGGAAGCAGGGTTAATCTTGTATCCAACAAAGACGAAGATTGTCGATACTGAAACAGATATCTTTGAGTTCCTGGGCTATAAGTTCAAGAAACGGATGAAGTTCTCTTCAAACAAGAGCATCAAGAAGTTCAGAGATAATATCAGGAAACACACCAAACGCTGTAACGCACATAGCTTAGAGACCATCTTCAATCGGACAAAACCCATCCAACGAGGATGGTTTGAATATTTCAAGTATGCTTACAAGTACAGCTTCTCCGAGCAAGACGGTTGGATAAGACGCAGACTTCGCAGTATCCTCAGGAAACATGAGAAACACAGATGAATAGCGACGTGTGGCAAAGACAACCAAAGATACCCTAATTCCATCTTTGATAAGTGTGGGTTTTTCTAGTTAATCAAAGGCCACAGGGATTTATGTCGGTCTCTTAAATGAGATACCTGTTTTTTGGAGAGTCGTATGCGGGAAAACCGCACGTATGGTTCGGAGGGAGGGGAGCCAGGCAACGGATCACTCCCCTACACCTATCCTTGTGGCCTATTTCATCAAGAGCATTCTCTTGGTTTTGCTACTTTCGGGGCTGCTGAGGCGGTAGAAATATACGCCGCTGGCCACAGCTCGCTTGTTCTTATCCGTTCCATTCCATACCACGCTGTGGACCCCGGCTTCCATATCCTGATTGACCAGGGTATTGACCAATTGTCCCTTCAGGTTATAGATGTCTAGCCGAACCTTACCGGACTTGGGTAAGGCATAGGTGATGGTGGTA
>JAJBBD010000326.1 GCA_020532355.1 Candidatus Cloacimonadota bacterium
AAAAGCGCTTGAAGAAAGTAAGAATAATGACCACAAATAGTAATGATAGTTACCATTATAAACCGGCACGAATTGGCTGCAAAGATCGTAACGCATTGTATTATATGATGTATATCTTGAATTGGCGAGATTGGAACGCGGCATGCAAACTATATAGGCATGCCGCGTTTGCGGTAAATAAAACCTATGGGGGTGCTCTATGGCACACTTCCGCTCTTTCAATGGCTATCGCCAATTCAACACCGGGTCTGGCTGGCGATTCACACATCGTGCTGCCGCCGCAAACAAAATGGGCGGGTCGATCAAACCCGGCTATCATGTCCACCACATCAACGGTGTCAAAACCGACAACCGTTACTCCAACCTCACTGTCATTCCGGCATCTACCCATGCCAAAATTCACAACAAATAAACCTCAATATCGATGGTGGGTGATATCACCCACCATCGCCTAGCTTGATTAATGGATATGAATATGGATATAGTTGCAAAACTAATAGATGAAAGTAGATTCGAAGAAGCTCTTGCTTTGATATTTGAGTTAAAGAAGATGCATACCGATCCATATATTTACGTTTTAGAAGCAATCGCGCAGAAAGAGCTAGGGCAGTTCGAGAATGCCATTACATCATCATTAATTGCGATTAGAGCATTCCCATGCATAGAAACATACAATTTGTTGACGAACATCTATATAGAATGTGGACGCCACAAAGAAGCGCTTAGAAATAATGATCTCTGTTTAAAGCTCTTCAAGCAAGTTGGCAATCTACGTGTCAGAACCCAAATACTGATGGTTATGGAAGAATTCTCTAAGGCAATTAAAAACTCCAAAAGAGTGCTAAAACTCAATCCCACTGATCCTCTAATATACTTCGATATTTCAATGTGTTATGCTTCACTACGTAAGTACGATGACGCATACATATATATAAACAAAGCTCTTGTATATGGGCAAACCCCTGATCTATACAAATGGAGAAGCTTAGTGGAATCTTTATTGGGAAGAAAATAGAATGACTATATTCGTTAACAATAACCGTGGTAAGACTTCTAAGAAAGACAGTAAGGCTCTGGCTTTTCTTCAGTATGCGCTTCAATGCAAATCAGAGGGTCGTTTTGAGACTATGTTGGATTACATGGACAAAGCATTTAAACTTAGACCCGACTCTAACCTTCTTTTTAATAGAGCTAAAGTGTTAGATCACCTAAAGGAATATGATAAAGCTCTAGAAACAATTAATAGAGCTATAGAAATGGATACTAACCACTCATATTTCATTTTCAGAGCTCAGCTACTTGCTTCATTACATAGATTCGATGATTCACTAAATTCTATCGAAACAGCTATAGCCATATACGACTGTGCTTATTACCAAGTTGCAAAAGCCCAGATGATGTTCATCAGTGGTCGTATACTTGATGGCATTGACCACATGTTATGGATACGAGATAATTATAATCATCTTGTACATACCGAAGATATCAACTTTTTGGCAAGCGCATTACAAATCTCAAATACATACCAGATCAAGATTCCACAATTAGAGCCTCAGTTCAATGACTCCATAATATCAATGCAAGAGCCTAACAAATCGCAAGTCTTACGTTGGTTGATTGATACTGATCTCTTTGCAGATGCTAAAATTAGCATAAATCCAAGCTTGATGACAGATATCTTATCTAGCGATACCCTTTCTAATCAAGAGAAAGTAATATTCCTTGGCTCAATTGGGAACTGGGCACAGGCTGAGCAAATCCTTGAACAACACGCTTCAACGTTGGAACAGGAATTCTATTGTTTTTATAAGGCCTGTATAGATTTATATCTCAACAAGAGGTGTACCGCTGATACTCTAGTAGATATAACTCAATGGAACCAGGAAGCAAAATATGCCTTCATTATTAAGCTATGGAACAAGAAGCATTATTCGGCGCTTCAGGATTACTTTGAACTTGAAAGACCTACGACAGCAACTGCTAAATGGATGCAATTTTGGATAGCGGTATTATCAGGCAATCTAAGTGAGGGCATATTAGTATTAAAAGAAATCCCTCAAGGGCTTGAAGAGATCATTAAATCAGGAAGAAAATCCAATAGCTTGGAACTGGAAGCTTTTGGACAGGAAATCGATGTTAATAACCTAACGAACAATCTGAGAACAATTTTAGAGCTTTTTCCATTTGATCTTCCCTATGACATGCTAACATGGGAGATGTTTATCAAAGTCCTGAAGAAAATATTCCCTGTGCAGTACTCCAATCTAATTGACCTTCATGCAGATATAGTTGAAAGACAGAGTGTTGACTCACCAACCAATATTGATAACGATAAGTACAAGGATTTTTATGTCCAATCTTCAATGAAAGTAGAGTTGATCAATGATCTATCTATGGTTTTCATTTCCGGAAGTTCAAGTCACTTTGCGGTTTCATTATCGATAGTAATCGGAGCATCTCGTAAAATGGGGGACAAAATGAATAATATCGTAGAGTCATCAAGAGAAGAGGAACGTAATAAGGTGTTATCAGATCTATCTCACAATATAAAGAATCTTCTTAGGTCCGTTATTGACCCTCTTGAAAGCATAAAAAGGGATATCCCTGATAAGATGCCCGTGATTGAAGATGCAATAAAAGGTGCAAATCTGATAAGAGAGATGGTGAACTCAATTAACTTCTCTTATACTGTCAGTGTAGAAGACCTTATATATGACATCCACAATCCAGGAAAAGACACCAGCTGCATATCTGCAATGATCACCCAATCCCTGAGAAATGCTATCAGCAATATGTATGATAGCCAGTATTACCCTCAGTTTATGAGTAATTATTTCAAGGATCGTCAAGCTTATTCAGATTCAAAACTTAAATGGGACTTCATTGGTCATGATCGCGATGGCAGCAGACTAATCAGATTTGCAGAAGAATACTTATTCGATCTGACTCTAGAGATAGACTCCGGATCAGAACTAACTGTAGGTAATGAAAAAAGTTCTGCCATCAAATTAACAATCTTGCTTCAAGAGCTCATCTTGAACGCAGTTAAATACGCATCCTTTGTCCCATTGTCTCAAAGAAAATTACAGATAAGTCTGAGTAATGAACCTGATTTCATTCGAATGATAGTCTCAAACTCATATAAGCCAGAAGTCAGGGCAAAAACTACCGGCCTTGGAAATGTCATTATCAAGAACTTTGCTAAGGTCTTGGACTGTGAGATCTTAACAGAAAAAGCAGCTAACATGTATACAGTAACACTCAATCTTAAGAACTATTGGAGTAACAATGGGTAGAATCCTTTTTATTGAAGATCAGTTAACAGGTAGTATCCCAACCATCATCAAGCTTTTTTCGCCGATCTTCAAAGATGAAAGAACGATTACATTGCTGAAGAACATCCAAAACGATAAGTACAAAACACCAGAACTAATCATTGGTGTCTGTAGTAGCACATCATGCTTGGATATTTGTCATAAGTTCGTTAACGCACTATCAAAAGCTCTGTATTACTACAACGAATACGATCTCATCATCATCGACAGAAATCTTAGTGAAGTTCCTTACCACGAGGACTTGCAAGACATTAAAGAATATTTGCAGAAGTGTGGATTTTCGGATGTTGATAAGAAAATCGATATGTATACAACAAGAGAGGGTGATCTGATTCTTTTGGCACTGTTAAGGCTGGATCGCAATAATAAAAACAAGATTTACTATTTAACGGCTAATATTGATGAGTTAAAGGGATCTCCAGAACTGGAGACACTTATTGATGTCGATGATTTCTACAGGAACCACATCATAGAAAAGACAACTGATAAGGATAAGGTATTGACTGAAATTGTTGCTAATCTCGAATCATTCAGTATTCAAAACAGATTCGCAACTCATGTCAAAATACTCAGGAATAGACTAAATGAAGACGAGGTAGATCTATTCGTTAACATGATCAGGCATTATGATAATGATAGCAGGAGGGAGTTTATCATATACTTGAGAAAGATACTTGATAATTTAATGCATCATATTGCTGGAAAAATGAATGAACCCAATGCTAGTTACTGGAATAAGGCTAATCCTGACCAGTTAATAGTTAAGACCTTCATCAAGGGATTCTATGCGAAAGACAATGACTATTTGGGAAGGTTCTCATGTGGACTTCCAGTTTTTGATCAAAAACACTCTATAGGATACAGTTCAATAGTGCGTAATGCTTGTTTATCTATCTTTGAGATCTGTAGCGACTGCGGAATTCATGACTTAAACACAGTCATTTCACCTGAAGGAGTCAATATCAATTATTTGACTGAGCACACCATGAAATCTATGTTGAACCAGATTTGTGACGTAATCTTATGGTACGATAAAGCGATAGTTAACATGCAAAAAGCTTCAGAGATCACGCATGAGTGATTCCACTTGGAGGAAACAATGGGATTGATCGAATCTTGGCTGGAAAAAGCTCTTTCATCAAGACTTAATAAGGTTTTGGACTTCTATCGAGGTGAAGTAGTTCTTCAAAAACAAGGTCTGAAATATTCTACATACCGTATAATTGAAAACAATGGCACAATCGATGTCCATGTCGCAGCCCATGTAAGGTTAGTACCTCATCAATTCAATCTCCCTGCTACATTTGAAATCATAGCCCCAATGAAATATGTCAAAGTTGTTTCAGGTACCGTTCCCGAACATCAGATATTCCAAATGAAGGTTCGAGAATACTCAGCCATTCGTAGCATGTACAATGTTAGATAGAGCTCTCTTTGATAACAGATAGAGAAAGAAGATACGGGAAAAGTAATATATATGAGCATGGAAAGTATATTTATTTACCCTGATCTCACTATTAACGCATATAGATTAAGACATATCTTATTCTTATTATATGCTGTTAGGTTCGGTTGCTTGTTTTGGTACATTATCTGCATATTGTATTGGCATACCGCGTTTGCGGTAAATAAAAAACTATGGGGGTGCTCTATGGCACACTTCCGCTCTTTCAACGGCTATCGCCAATTCAACTCTGGGTCTGGCTGGCAATTCACCCATCGTGCTGCCGCCGCAAACAAAATGGGCGGGGCAATCAAACCCGGCTATCATGTCCACCACATCAACGGTGTCAAAACCGACAACCGTTACTCCAACCTCACGGTCATTCCGGCATCTACCCATGCCAAAATCCACAACAAATAACTTTCAAAATCAACCTGCGGGCGGCAGAAATGCCGCCCCATACTTCGATGCAATGCTTAATGGCAATATAGACTTGATGATGTTGACTCTCAATCCAATTCTAGTATTCGAGAGTGAGGACACATCGTTTCAACCAGTAATCTGACTTGGAGAGCATATTATGAAGAAATCGGAAATCAATTTCAATGATGTGAAGATGGGAGAACTTGTGGATATTGATGCCAAAGTCAAAGAACTTCTGGATAATAAGCAATACGAGGAAGTGATCCAGTTAATGGACATAGCGCTTGAGAAAGAGCAGAATAGTGCCTATTACTTCTATCGAGCCTACGCCAGAAATAAAATCTCTCGTAATTGGGATAAGAACTTCAAACTTATACTGGAGGATTTAAATAAGGCGATTGCCATTGACAATGATGAAGATAGTTTGTATCTTAGATTTGAAGTATTGCATCAATACCTCCAAAACCAACATAGTTTGCTATATAGCATGGAAGATGGTCGGCATAATATCAAGAGCATCAATAATGATGGTGATTTAGAATACTACAGTGAAACTGAGAATCTCAAATGGACAGATAAAGAAGCTCGAGAAATTGAAAAGTACGATGCCCTGATGGATGAATCCATTGATATGCTGCTTGAATTGTATCCCAAAGCTTCGTATTATTGTATGAAGTCCGACTGGTATACGAAAGATCGACTTAAGAATATTGAAAAAGCCTGTGAACTTGATCCACAACCGTGGTATTTTAAGAGAAAAGCAGATATTGAGATCGAAGAAGGTCTTTACGAGCGCGCTTTGAATAGCGTTGTGCGTGCTAAAGAAAGAAATCAGGGCAAGATAGACTCAGACCTAACATATAAACATGCACGGCTTTTGATAATATTAGGCGAAAATGATACTGCGGCATCAGTAATCAAGGAACTTGTGCCCGTCAAAAAAGAAGAATTTAATCAAGAAAAACCTGTTTTATTAACCAAAGGGCGAACATGGAGTCAAGGGTATTATGGTATCGAGTTGTTTTACCTTGCAGGCAAGATTGACGAATACGCTAAACTTTTGTCAGAGTATTATAAAGAGAACCCGGACTGGGTACCGCTGGAACTAATCCAAAGACTCTTTGAGGACGAGCATTACAATCTGATACGCAGATACTTCAACAACAATGACCATAAACCCCAGTCAGTCTTGTTTATGAATGTCTGTGCTCTGTTGGCGGTGAAGGAGATCAATTCTGCAAAAGAACTGATCAAAGACTTAAACGGTGAACAGCTGTTTCAAGAGTGTGTCGATATCAATCTGACGCCGATCTCTCAGGAAAAAGATGTAAGAAAATCAAGGGTCTTAAGATTTGAGCAGCCATCGTATGGCGCATATGATGACATTGATGTTCTATTCTCATTTATCAGATTCGATAAATTAGGCGTCAATATCTTTATAAACATGGTCGAAGCTCTATTTTTCAAAAAAGATCATCTGGATTTATATGAGGTCTATCAGTATACTCTGAATAGTTTCAAAAAAGACAATCAGAGCATGGATAACGATCTACGTACTGACGAATTGTATGCGGATATGTACAAATCTCTACGGCGCATGAAATTAATGCAGGCATTATTGCACGAGTTACCATACTTAAGATCAAAAGATCCTGCAAAGATGCTTCTTCTACAGAACCGCTTTGAGTTAGCTCTATCGAAGTTCATCGTCATGGAAATCGATAAAATCGAAAGCAATGCCAAAGAAGCTGAACGTATTAAGATTATATCAGATCTTTCGCATAGCATCAAAAACTTCATTAGATCAGTAATTAGTCCTCTGCACAATCTCAGGCAAGAACTTCCGCAAGAAATAGACAGGATTAATCCTGCGCTTAGAGCCGCCAATCTAATCAGGGAGATGGTAAATGC
>JAJBBD010000327.1 GCA_020532355.1 Candidatus Cloacimonadota bacterium
AGGGCATATTGCTTCTTGTTTTAGAGTGAAAAGCCTTACTATTTTTGGTCCCGGCGATGAAGCACAGACCGCACCATTTTCCCCCGAGAGCAGGGTGGTAAGAAATCATATCAGCTGTGCCCCGTGTGTGGGCAGAAAGCGAATAGCCTGCGAGGTGGAGTGTTTGAAAGAGCTAAAACCCGAAACAGTATTTATGGAGTTTTGCAGGCTTTAAATTAGCCATAAAGCTTGAGAAGTTTTGCGGCAAGCACTTCCCGTGAGTATTGCTTGATTGCATCGGGCTTTGCCTGAAAAACCTCAGCATGATTGATGATCTCATTCAAACTCGACACAATTCCGGGGATATCTTCGCGGTAACAATACTTCCCCGATCTCGTTGAGGATAGTACATCTTCAATCACGCTGGTTCTAGGTCCGATTGCCAAGATAGGTTTACCTATGCGGATCAATTCAAACAGTTTTCCCGGGAACCAGGTTTCGGATCCGGGTGCGTCCGAAAGGATTATTAGATTGATATCTGCTCCGCTGGAATAGTTAAGTGCTTCACTATGAGTTTTGTAGCCTTCAAAACTGTAATTGCTATATCCCTCTTTTACTATGGTGTTCAACACGGCAGAATCTGCGCTGCCAATGTGGATCATGCGGCTTTGCGGCATCTTGCTCTGCTTCATAGCTTCCAGTAATGGGATTGGGCTGCCGTAAGAAATATGCAACTTCCCCATATAAACCAAGCTAAAGTCTTTAAAGGATTTAGCATTGATCTGGCTGATCCCGTTGCGGCAAAAATCATCCTCATCAAAACCATTGGTGATGGACTGTGATTTGTCTTTCAGCCAGGAGTGTGTTTCTACGTAGCGTAAACGGGTTTTCTCGGTGGTAAACAACGCCATATCGCAAGTTCTGAGGATCAGATCATCCGTACGGCAGATTATCCGATGCCTGAAGGGCAGAACGTATCTGTCCAGCAAAGGGGAGAACTGCCAGGCATCACGGTAGTCTGCGATCCAAAAAATGCGATCCTTGTATAAGAATTTAAGGGCAATCCCCACCAGAAAGGCAGAATAGGGAAAAGCACTGATGAATACATTCCGCAGTTTATGCTTTCTGATCAATTGGATAGCTTTGAAAAGGGCAAAGGGCATCCAACCTATCTGTTTGTCGTATGGAAACAACAGATCGTTAATCAGTTTTACGGCTGCCCAGAAGAGGCGGATATATAGCTGTTTGGGCGCCGTTTCTTTGAACCTGGCATGAACCATTTTGCTTTCAGAAACTACTTTGAGCCCCAAACCTGCAACTCGGTACACATTAGCTTCAGGCGGGATTTCTGCCATTAACGATTGATCAAGAGTTTTTCTAATTGGAGATTTGGGGGCAATAACATGAGCTTCCCAACCAAAGCGGACAGCATACTTCAAGAATTTTAAGCCTCGTTGAACCCCGCTTTGGGCTGTTGGTGGAAATTCATTCAGAATCATTAGTATTCGCTTATCTTTCATACACTTCTCTCACTCTATCTATCAGTTGTTTCATCATAAACCGTTTTCTAACCTTCTTAGCGGAAGCCGTACCCATTGATGTACAAAGTTGTGGATTGCTAATCAAGATAAGCATTTTATCGGATAGATCATCAATATCTTTTGGTTTGGCAAACAGTGCTTCCACACCATCGTCAAACAGCCCCGAAATCCCTTCGCCCCTTATTCCAACAACGGGAAGTCCGGCATACATCGCCTCAATATATACAATCCCGAATGTCTCGCTATAGCTTGGTAGCACAAAGGCATCGAAGTGCGGATATAAGCTTCTTACCGTATCATTTGGCAAGATTCCTGCAAAATGTATGTTGTCCTGCATTTCAAGCGTGGTTATCAATTGGCATAAGCTTTTTCTTTCACTGCCATCACCAACTATCAAGAGCTGGATATTGTATGAGTTAGCGCAGAGTGCAGCCACCGCCTTAATGAGGATATCAAATCCTTTTTCGGGTACCAGATTCCCCACCCCAATAATCTTAAAACAATTTGGTTCTGCATCACTTAGCCATGACGAAATGCAGATCTTATCATTGTTGTTGAAGGGGTGAATGCCATTGCCAATTACGCTGACACTATCCTGTGAATATCCGTGTGGATAAATCCAATCTGCCAAACGATTGTTTACTGTAAAAACATGAGTCCATCGCCTCAGGGCAGGTAGCAAGGTTAGCTTATAAAACCATTTTAAGGGATTGTTCCCCAGTCTATTGGGGTGAGTTCTGATGTTGTGAATCGTGAGGTACTGAGGTTTAGCAATAAACTTTAACCATAATCTTAGCCAAAGCAATTCCGGCACATGACGAAAATCGTGTACGTGAATGATATCCGGCTTCCAGCGTAAGTAACTGAATATTGTTACGGGCAAAGTAAATAAAGGGTATGAAATAAGAGAACTCAGAAAATATCTTTGCCAATACGGATAATACACCCGTGTAATGGTAATATCATTTTCTTTGGAGTGTTCAATTGCCCATGAATATTTATCACAAGTCGCCATTACAAAGATCTGGTAATGCTTCGATAATTCACTAAGTTGATGATGCACAAAAATTCCTGCTGCAGCGTTATACTTATGGGGGTAAAGGTCGGTAATGAACATTATCTTCTTCATACTGTTTTTATACTCCCCAAGTTCGCATGGTGAGAGCGCATAAAGCAAGGGCTTGCCTTAATCTCGTCATTACAGCCATGATGAAGCTTCAGAAAAATGTATATGTAAGTTTGGCATTATCTGTTTTTGCTGCAAAAAATAGAGCTCAGTCTGGAATTGAAGCCGAAATTCAAATAATGAGGAATAATCTAAGCCAAGACTGAGTTCATAAGCACCAGCATTAGTAAAGTTATTAGTGTTATTATTCAATCGATTACCTCACATCAGTTTAAGTGTAGGATATTACAAATAATTATATAACTGACCCTGCAAGCAGAGTCCAATCAGCAATCCTAAGCCAGGCTCTAGCATTCCAAACAATGCAGCATTGCTTAAACCTCTATTCTATGGATTATAATTATCGAAATCCTTACAATATAATAAATAATTGAATCCACTATAAAAATTGAGGCAATTAAGGCAAGGAAAATTTCCAATTTTTTATGCCACAAACCCATGTTTTGATCACATCCAAGTATCATGTGAAGAAGGTTGCTTACTATACAAATTTTG
>JAJBBD010000328.1 GCA_020532355.1 Candidatus Cloacimonadota bacterium
ATATTTTACAATGAACTCGGCAAATTTGAGTTGAAACTCCGGTTCCACCATCAAAACTGCCCGGGCATGACCAGCACTCAGGCTTTCTTCGGCTACCATATTCATTACTTTTTGAGGTAGTTTTAGCAGGCGTAGGCTATTTGAGATAGTGGCTCTATCTTTGGACATCACCTGAGCAATTTGAGCATGTGTAAGCCCAAAATCTTCCGCTAATGCCGAATATGCTAGTGCTTCTTCGATGGGATTTAGGTCTTCACGTTGAATATTCTCAATAATTGCCATCTGCAATTGCTCTTTTTTAGATACTGAGCGAATCACCACCGGAACTGAATCTAATCCTGCCAGCTTGGCAGCTTCTAATCTTCGCTCTCCCGCTATTAGTTCATAATTACTTCCGGCGCTTTTTGTTACAATAAGTGGTTGAATAATGCCATTTTCCAAGATCGATTGTGAGAGTTCCTTCAGTTTATCGGGGTCAAATCTTTTTCGGGGCTGATATCTATTGGGTAAAATACGTTCGATGGGCAGGATGCCGATTCCTGCTTCGCTTCTTGTAGCACTGTCATCATTTGGAATAAGAGCTGAAAGTCCTCTGCCTAGGTGTTCGTTCATATATCCCTCTTCATCTGCTGCGTTCAATTACTTCATTTGCCAAGTTTAGATAACTCATGGCTCCTGGCGAGCGGATATCGTATAAAAATATGGGTTTGCCAAAGCTTGGAGCTTCAGTTAATTTGATGTTGCGTGGAATAACGCTGCGAAATACCTTTTCCTTAAAATAGCGATGTACCTCTTTGGCTACTTGCATACTCAGATTAACCCGCTTATCGAACATTGTTAGCAGGATGCCGATGATGTTTAAAGTAGGATTTAGGTTTTTCTGGATCAAGCGAATAGTATTTAGCAATTGGCTTACTCCTTCCAGGGCATAGTATTCGCATTGAATTGGAACCAATACGTCTGAGGAAGCAGTCATGGCATTTACTGTTAATAGTCCCAATGATGGTGGGCAATCAATCAAGATATAATCCCAATCGCTCAAAATTGGTTTAAGGGCTTCCTTAAGCTTATGCTCACGGGCAAATTCGTGCACCAATTCTATTTCGGCTCCGGTAAGATTGATGTTCCCCGGTACACAATACAGATTTTGGGTATTTGTGGGCAAAATACAATCCGTAATCGACTCTCGGCCAATAAGTGCATCATATACTTGCAGTTCCACATTATCTTTTTCGATTCCTACACCACTGGAAGCATTCCCTTGCGGATCTAGGTCTATAAGCAAAGTACGCCGCTCCAATACGGCTAAAGCTGCTGCCAGATTGACTGCGGTAGTGGTTTTCCCCACTCCCCCCTTTTGATTTACAATCGTTATAATCTTTGCCATAAACTATTTATATATATCCTTAATATTAGCGTTTCATCAGGTCGCGCTGGGCAATCTGTAGCAATCTACGCATCCCCAGATGTTCATCTTCGCGAACCAATATTTCTTTAAACCTTATTCCTTCAAGATCATCAACTGACCTCGATTTATACATCACTAAGTGACCTGAAGGTTTAAGTAGCCGTCTTAGCGGAGAGTAATACCTTTCCTGCAGCGCAATCGCTCGGCACAAGATTATATCAAAACCGGGACGCCGTGCCAAAAAGGCATAATCCTCCAACCTGGCACATTCCACACCAATTTTGTGCAGAGACAGTGCTTCAACCATTTCCATTAGCACCTTCGTCTTTTTGGCTATGCTATCCAAGAGCACTAGCTCACACTCTGGCTTAACAAGTTTGATGGGAATGCCGGGTAAACCTCCCCCAGAACCAAAGTCCAAAACTGTCTTATCTGTAAAATCCAAACATTCCACAGCAAGGAGACTGTCAAGAAAATGCTGTATCCAATAATTCTGGGGCGGCATTTTTCTGGAAACCAGATTCACCTGTCGGTTGTGTTCCGTAAGAAGACTGTGGTAGTGTTCAAATTGCCCCATCAATTGGGCTATATTAGGCAAATCAAGTTTGGCTAGGTATTCTTCAAATATTGTTTTTTCTGGTATCATTTATTCATCCTTCGGAAGGTTTCTAAGCAGCGATTGAATTAAGAACGATGAATCCTGTTCAAAGCTTTTTAGGGCTGCCTGGGCTGCCTCACCACTATGTAAACTGAGTGATCTTACAACCAAGAAGCGGAGTCTTTCGTTATTCTGATTTCTCTGGGCTAAAAGCATCTGCAAGCTCTCTTCCCCTTCGATGTTGCCCAAAGAAGCTATGCAAGTGCTCACATAGCGTTTAGCAGCGAGATGTTCGCTTAGCACAGGCAGCAATCGACTATCCCGCTTTCCTGCAAGCAGAGAAATAGCTGTTTTTGCCTTTAACGAATCAGGATCATTGGTATAGTCTAAAAGTTTGGTGCAAAACAAACTATCGGCATTACACATCACCTGCAAAGCTCGATATTCCAAACCGGAGTTGTTTGCCAATTTATTGTTTATTATATATTCAATAGTTTCATTGGGACGACTGATCATAATCTCTCTGGCTTTACGCACACGGTTAATAGAATTTCCCACTTCCCACTCTGAGGCAGCGGCAAATATATCCGCAATGGGATCGTCCTCTGCCGGCGCCGGCAATTGTTCTTGTTCTTCAGTAGGAGTTTCATCCTCAGGACTATACATATTCACATCTTTGCCAAATCCATAAGTACCCTTTTGCCAATCGCTGTTATTTGTCATTATGCTATCGGGATACAGGTCGTTGCCGCCGGCATCCAGAAACAAGCCTAAACCCCCAGCATTACGGCTGAAATTTGCCGAACCATAGTTTTGTGCCTCATTGCGTTCATAACGGTCATTACCCTTTAAATCAACAAATAAACCCAAAGAATTTGAGATTCCCAAGCCATTCCCGCCATGAATGGAATAGGCATCATCTCCTTCCGAATCTATTAGCATCCCAAACCCATAATCGTGTCCAGCCCCCTGTCCAGGACCGTTACGAGAGTAATAACAATCGTTGCCGCTGGCATCGTGAAGAATGCCGCTTGCCAAATGGATACCTGATCCCTGTGGATAGTAAACCGCATTGTACACATCGTTGCCATCCAAATCCATCAGGATACCCGTAGCATACCAATATCCAGTGCCCTGTGCATAAACTCCCCCCAGATACTTATCGTTGCCAGCTTTGTCAAAAAGAAAGCCCAAGCCTCCCCCAAGATAGGGTCTAATGCCAAAGCCCATGCCTTGCCCCATGGTCCTAAAATCGTTGGGCATAAGCGGCGCATGAAAATATCTACCGCCCAAATAATAAGTATCCGAACCTTCGAAATCTGCTAAAATCCCTACTCCGTATGTACTGCCAAATGCCTGAGCCATAGAGTGTGCAGAGTATGAATCGTTGCCAGCTTTATCTTTTAGCATCGCCATACCCAAGATAGCAGCGCCTTGCGAGAACACTCCGCTTTGATAAATATCGTTCCCATTAGTATCTGTGTGCCAAACCGTGCCCATTATCGCAGAAAAAGCAAAATCGCCTAATTGGTATACATCGTCACCGCTGCAATCATGCCCAAGATATATGCCATTCAAGGCACACAAAGAAGGTTCTTTAGAGCGATAGAGATCATTCCCATCTTTATCGATAAGAAGCAAGAAGGGTTGTTCGCGGTTTGCCATTAGCTCAAGATCATAAATGTCGTCGCCACCAGGATCAAGTATCAAACACGGAGAGAGTTTGGCTAGTTCTTTGATGTTTTGCTCGTTATATACATCAGCACTCTTTGTGCCAATAATCATTAGGCCATATTTACTTTTATATACCTTGCTGCGTTTGGTACGGGGATTGTATTCGGTCACAATGTCTCGCAAGTTCATCATAGCCAACGTGGCAGACGCAAGAGCCGAGAAATCCAATTCTTCTATCATCGATAAATATGGATCAATCTCAATTTCTTCTTGCCACATCAGATTCTGCCGGGTAAAATATTCCTGGTATTGCTCCGCATCTTCTTCTTCCAACATCATTTGCATAAGAAAGGCGGCAAGGCTATCTTGCTGAGCATTATTCAAAGGCAGAAATGTATTGCGGTATACCAGATAAATAAGATCTAAACAGTTTTCCACATATCTAAAGAAAGCCTTATCGGTGGTGATTTTCGTAGAAGGTAATTCGATATTTTGCAAATTGCACTCTTTGGCAATATTGCTAAAATACTTCAGCAATTCAGGATCTTGAGAATTTGTGAGGCAATCTCGAAGGCTTTCAAGGCTATCTACCGCTTCTATACCTCCACTTAGCATGTTTAGATGCCAAGAGCTTTTTGCTTCACAGCCCGGATCCCAATCTCGATCAAACGCCATATGTTCAAGCGTTAAGTCTTGAGCAGCAAGCATCTGAGAAAGCAAGTCCAAATCGGCATGAGAAAGCATCTTTTGGGCATACAAATCTTCCTGAAGCAAGCCCATTACAAGCATTATTGCAATCATGATCAGTGTTTTAAGCACATTTATAAAACTCATCTGAACCTCATTTGGGCAAGAGTATAAATAGTGGCTTTTATTGTCAAATGTTCTTTTCAACTATCTCTTCTTCTTGATGATATCTACATAAAGAATCTGGTAAATCTGCCAATCTACATACCGGAAACTACAAAACTTGGAAAAGGGGTATGTTGTAAGCATATTTGAAGAGCAATGCATATAACCGATATCCGGATCAGAAAAGAGATGTGGAAAAGCCTGGAAATCACGATTTTGTGGTAAATTATCAAGCCAGAGACCGTTGTTCATCCATATATAGTAGATCCTTATGCACAAGATATCGGCTTGGTGGACTTTTTTTATCGTAGCAAAAAAAACCGGAATCAACAACTGATACCGGTTTTATACGAATGTAAGTATTTGAGCTTTATTTAGCTAGATCTTCGGCTTTGATGGCATCTTTTTTGATAGTAATTGCAGATTCTTCCACGAACTGAATAATAGCCATCGGGGCATTATCTCCTCTGCGAAATCCGGCTTTAATAACTCTAGTATATCCACCATTACGATTTGCAAAGGCAGGCGCAATTTCGTCGAAGAGCTTTTTAACCAAGTCACGATCGCCCAGCACGCTGTAGGCAAGTCTGCGGGAGTGAACGGTATTGTTCTTTCCGTAGGTTACCACGCGTTCTACAAAGCGTCTCATTTCCTTGGCTTTAGCCAGAGTAGTATTAATCTGTCCATACTCAAGCATGGATTTGACGAGATTTCTCATCATCAGGCGTCTTGCATCGGTTTCACGTCCGAATTTTCTACCTTCAACTCTGTGTCGCATTTTTCACCTTCTTTTTAGGGCTTGGCACTGGTTTGCGCGGTGTAGCACTTGCCGCTTTTCCCTTTTTCCCGGGCACAGCTACTTGTTCAGTTTGAGCAACTTCAGCGGTTGTTTCGTCGGCAGAGATAATACCGCGACTACGGGCTTCCCGAATCTTGCGGTAGACGCTATCCACATCCATACCCAGTTCCAGATCATATTTTTTAAGTTTTTGTACAATCTCTTCCAGAGATTTTTTGCCAAAATTACGGAATTTAAGCATTTCCGCTTCGGTTTTGGAAACCAATTCACCAATAGTATTGATGTTTGCCATTTCCAAGCAGTTAGCAGCACGAACTGTGAGCTCAATTTCTTTTACGCTCATACGCAAGATACGCTCTTTTTCTTCCAGGTCAGGATCCAATTCCACATCTCTAATGTATTCTGGTTCAGTTTCGAACAGGCTAATCTTGGCAGCCATATCTTTGAGTATTTTTGCCGCCAAGAATAGTGCAATCATTGGTTCAACAGCACCGTTGGAATGGATTTCAAGAATTAGTCTATCGAAATTCATGCGTTCTTTTACACGTTGATGACTAACCGAGAAATTCACCTTCAGAATAGGAGAGTAGATACTATCGATGGGAATAAAACCTAAGGCTTTCCCTTCTGTATTCTGACGATCGGCAGACACGTATCCGCGCCCGATTCCAACGATCATTTCAATTTTAAGATCGATGTCTTCGGTAACTTCCAGAAGATACAGGTCTTTGTTGATAATCTTGACATTAGCATTTTCCTGAATCATATTTGCGGTAATAATTCCCTTGCCTTTATGTTCAAGAATAATGGTATTTTCTTCTACGGTATTGGATTCTATCACGAGTTGTTTGATTCTAAGAATAAGATCCAGATAATCTGAATTCGTTCCAGGAATCGGAGTAAACTCATGATGTAAGCCTTCGATCCGTACGAAGCGAACTGCGGCGCCCTGAATAGAGGAAAGCAGGATTCTACGTAGGGTATTCCCCATAGTAGTACCAAATCCCGGCTCCAGCGGGCCTATTTCAAATCTGCCGTAGTTTCTGGAATACGTATCTTTATCGTGTTCCACACTCTCCGGCATCTGTAAGGGTTCAAGATACATCATATCAAACTCCTAAGGGTTGCTACTTGGAGTAGAATTCGACGATGAGACGCAGATCTACAGAGACCGGAATCTCACTAGCGACAGGAATCTTATCGAAGCTGCCGCGCATGTTTTCTTTATCTACGGTTAACCAATTGTAGGGTGAAGTATTCTCAGAGCTATCCAGAGCTTCCACCAACATTTTCATGCTCCGGCTCTTGGTGCGAACTTCGATGATATCGCCTTCTTTAAGAAGATATGAAGGAATATCCACTTTCTTACCATTTACCATAAAATGACCGTGATTAACAAACTGACGCGCTTGCATGCGAGTAGTGGCAAAACCTAAGCGATATACAACATTGTCTAAGCGACGTTCAAGAAGTTGCATGAGGTTGTCGCCGGTAACTCCACCCGCTTTGGCGGCTTTGACAAAGTAGTTTTTAAACTGTTTTTCTAACAGACAATAAGTAAGACGAAGTTTTTGTTTCTCACGCAGATGAACTGCGTAATCTGAAAACTTGCGGCGCATCATGCGACCATGCTGTCCCGAAGGATATTTACGCTTGGCGAGGATGCGATCGTACTTGTTTGTGCCGAAGATGTTTTCACCAAATTTGCGGCATACTTTTGCTTTGGGTCCGGTATATCTTGCCATGATTTCTCCTTATATCCTTCTGGTTTTTGGGGGACGACATCCATTGTGAGGAATGGGGGTTTCATCCTTAATCATGGTAACTTTGATTCCGGCTGCGTTTATTGCGCGAATAGAGGATTCTCTTCCACCACCGGGTCCCTTAACGATAACGCCAACTTTTTGAATACCCATTTCAGCACCGGCTTTGGCAACTTCGGCAGCAGCCATCTGAGCAGCAAAAGGAGTGCTTTTGCGCGAGCCTTTGTAGCCTATCTTTCCGCCCGAACTCCAGGCAAGAACATTGCCGGCACGATCGGTTAGAGTAATAATGGTATTATTGAAGCTGGAATGCACAAACACTAAGCCTTCATCAAAAGACAGGCGTACGCGTTTCTTCTTGGTTCTGGTTTTTTTAGCCATGAATCATGCTCCTATTTCTTCTTCTTAATGGCGCTGGAACGGGGACCTTTGCGGGTGCGGGCATTGGTGTGAGTTCTTTGACCGCGCACAGGCAAACCGCGTTTATGGCGCAAACCGCGATAGCAACCAATTTCCATGAGCCTTTTGATGTTCATGGCAACCTGGGTTCTTAAAGTACCTTCCACGATGTAGTCATTCTGGATGATATCGCGCAAGATCTTTTCTTCATCTAAAGTGAGATCAGCAACTTTCTTCATAAAATCGATATTGGCTTTCTGACATATTTCAATAGCTCGGTTTCTGCCGATACCATAGATATAGGTAAGACCAATGAAGAGCCGCTTTGTTTTGGGAATCTCAATACCTGCAATATGTGCCAAGTTGGTCCTCCTTTCTTAACCCTGTCTTTGTTTGTGTTTAG
>JAJBBD010000329.1 GCA_020532355.1 Candidatus Cloacimonadota bacterium
GAACATGACAATTTCGTGGAATTACCGCGGATATACCTCAAGGACAAGATCGATAACTATATGGTATTCAGAGTAAATGGACAAAGCATGGAGCCTCAGATCATGAATAACGACATCGTGGTGATCCAGAGAAAAGACGACTGGAGCAATACAGATAGCTCTGTTTGCGCTGTCAGATTGAACGATGGCATCACCCTGAAACGTATCCAGTTCGATCACCAGAGACAACAGGTACTACTCCATCCCTTCAATGCTGATTACCGTGTCCAGGTAGTCGATTCCATGCAGGGAGATGATATCTCGCTAATAGGTACGTTGGTGATGCAGTTGAGGATGGGATGACTTAAAAATATGAGGCATCCTGATAGTTTTATGCTTGACCGAAAACAGAGTGTTGAAATCTGAAATTATTATGAGATTAGTAAATATGATATATTGCACACATCTATGTTAGGAGACAATATGAGCAACGAGCGTATGATTAACACCAATTTGCACGGCAGAATTCGTAATACACATCTCTCAAAAAATAATGGTTTTATGACAGTTTATGAGGCTGTCGTTAACTCGATTCATGCTATTGAAGAACTCTCTGAAGACGGTGGAAAAGGGAATATTTCACTGGAGATCATAAGGTCAGATCAAACAGAAGCTAGTTTTGGAGATACTAAAAAGCCTGGTCCCGAAACAAAGCCAGACATCACAAGTTTCAAGATACAAGATTCTGGAATCGGGTTTAATGAGCAAAACATGGAGTCATTCTGTACTTTAGATTCGGAGTATAAAGCCAATAAAGGCTGTAAGGGTGTAGGTCGCCTTTTATGGTTAAAGGTCTTTGAAAGAGTTCATGTCGAAAGCGATTTTATAGAGGATGGTGTTTTGTGTCATCGTCAATTTGATTTTGATGCAGATCAGGGTATTCATAACGATCGTAAGACTCAATCATCTGCTTCAACCTCATCTACAACTATATCTCTAATAAATGTAAAAGAGATCTATCGCCAATATGCACGAAAAAACATTGATACAATAGCCAGAGATATCCTAAATCACTGCTTATGGTACTATATTAGACCAGGCAGTGCGCCAAGTATCACAGTTAAAGACGAAGACACTGTGATCCAACTTGATGATCTTTACGCAGATCTGATGGTTACTCAAGAGAAACCAACTGATATTACAATCGGAAATCACTCGTTTTCCCTTACGCACATTCTCTTGCCAGCTCGAAGCGCAAATGATCATACTTTGGTGTACTGTGCGGGGAATAGAGTGGTAACAGAGAAAAAACTTCGTAATCTCATACCTGGACTATACGGACGACTCAAGAAAGACTCCGAAGAGTTTATATACTACTGCTATGTTACTTCACAATACTTGGATGAAAACGTTCGTCTCGAAAGAACGGGATTTGATATTGAGGATGACTATCCAGATATGCTACAGGATGACAGTCTTACTTTCAAACAAATCGAATCGGCAGTCTTGGAATGTGTTAAGTCTTATCTACACGATTACATTCAACATAACATAGAAGCTGGAAGAGCTCATATCAAACACTTTGTTGACACCGTCGCTCCAAAATATAAGCCTATCTTGTCCCTGATTTCACCTGAAGAACTGAATGTTGATCCTGACGCTTCGGAAAAAGATCTTGATCTGCTTCTACATAACAAAACTAGAGATATTGAGCAAGCCAGTATAGTAGAAGGACATGAGCTGTTTAAAAACTCCTCATTCCAAGACACAGAGCAATACATTGAGCGATTCAACAGATACAAGGAAACCATCAAAGAACTTAACCAATCTAAACTTGCTGACTATGTAATTAATAGAAGATCGGTTATAGATCTACTCGAAAAAGCGCTTGAATGGGACTGTACAGGAAAATACTCAAAAGAAGAGATAGTTCATGACCTGATTATGCCAATGGGGAAAACCTCAGATACTGAAAACCCTGATACTTTCAATTTGTGGTTGATAGACGAAAAGCTCACCTTCCATAACTATCTTGCTTCTGATAAGACAATCAAATCAATTCCACTGATAGCTTCTGAGAGTACAAAAGAGCCTGACATCCTTGCCCTAAAAGGTTTCGATACCCCAATTCTCATAAGTGAGACGAATCAATTCCCACTACCATCCATCACTATTATAGAGATCAAAAGACCACAGCGAAATGATTATAAAGAAGGTGAAGAAAAAGACCCAATAGAACAGGCACTTGAATACATCGAAAGGATCAGAGAAGGTCGCTCAAAGACAGATGTTGGTCGCCCCATTCCTAGTTCAGAAGCGATTCCTGGGTTTTGCTACATTGTAGCGGATTTGACTCCTTCCCTGAGAAAGAGATGCAAGATTCATGCTCTGCAAATGACAAGTGATGAACTTGGATACTTTGGCTATCAGCCACATTATAAAACGTATATTGAAGTGTATTCTTTTGATCGGCTCGTTAAGGAAGCAAAAGAACGAAACAGAGCATTTTTTGACAAGCTTGGATTGCCTTGCAACTGAGTCGTGTGATTCTGGAAGCTCCTTTCTCATTGATTGGGTAGTGACCTCAGAATACTTCTATTAGACTTAATGCATCTGATATAAGACTCAACTAAGATGTAAGGGATATTTCGTAATCACCCCGTTCCACTCACACTGCGAGTCTTTCGAACTGGTCTATTTCGTTGAGATTCAGCGAGTTCCGAAACCAGTCTGAAAAGAGTCCAGATTTGACATAAAACTGTCACAAACCAGTCCAAAGAAGTCCAAAACCACTGTGACAGCTATCCGAAAGTAGTCCTAAGCATCTCTACACCAGATAAAGGCTTATGCCTGTTTGTCACAGTGATGGCTATATGACATTTGGGGTGTCACTTTATAGCTATACTTATGCCTTCGGATACTATGTCATGTATTACCATTCTCTTAGTAAGCTCAGAGTAC
>JAJBBD010000330.1 GCA_020532355.1 Candidatus Cloacimonadota bacterium
TCTAATTCGGCTATTGATATAGCACCGGCGCGGGTAATTGCCAGATCGGCATAGTGCATCATTTGAGTGAGATTACTGTTAAAATCGAAGATATACAGCCCCTGTTTGTCCTTGTGTTTGCGGGCAAACATATCGAAAGTAGTTCTTCCTGTTTGCCACAATATTTGCCACCTCCCCTCCAAGAGAACGTTTATGATGCTGGAAACAGAGTTATTTATTGCAAGCGATCCTTGCGAGCCTCCCGTTATCAGTAAAGTATCCTTACCGCTTTGCAAACCAACGCTTTCCAAAGTAAAACATGTCGTAGAATCTGCTTTAATAATGGGGATTCCCATATTTCTAATACTGGTTGATTTTAAATACTTTCTGCTTTCTTCAAAAGATATGTAAAGCCGATTTAAATACTTAGCCAAATACTTAGTAGTGATACCGGGATAGGAATTGCTCTCGTGCAAAAAGCAGGGGATCTTTTTACTGATGGCAGCAACGGCAACTGGTCCCGCTACAAAGCCTCCAGTGGTAATAACTCCATCAATATTTTCACGCTTGATAATCTTGCGGGCTTTTAAAACACTGCTGGTTAGGAAGTAGGGGAAGAGCAGGTTTATAGGTTTGAAACTGCGATAGAGCTTGTTTATTTTAATGTAGAAGAAAGGAATCTTAGCTTGCTTTGCCAATCTTTCTTCCATACTAAATGAGTTGCCGATAAATATGCACTTATGCCCTTTATTAATTAGTTCTTTTGCCAATGCTAAAGCTGGGATTATGTGCCCGCCCGTTCCGCCTGCACCAAAAGCAAATATCACAATGTCCTCCTTTGGGCGCTAATGTTTAGAATAATGCCCACAGCTATGCTATCCATCAGCAATGCACTTCCTCCATAACTTATGAAAGGAAGCGTATTACCGGTGGGGGGAAGGATGCTCATGGCAACCCCAGTATTAACCAATACATTGCAATAAATGTTCATCGCCATCCCGGCAGCTAAGAACTTTAGATATCTATCCTCTTGCTTCTCAGCCATTTTCAAACTAGCAAAGAAGAGGGTTGAGTGCAGTAGAAAAACAATCATAGCCCCCAAATATCCGCTTTCCTCGCCAATTATAGTATAAACATAATCTGTACGGGCTTCTGGCAAATAATAATGTTTTGCCCTTCCGCGCGCAATTCCGGTACCTAATAGCCCGCCGCTGGTGAGAGCCGTAAGGCTTTCTCGAACCTGGTAATCTGCATCTGCTGTAGCCGAGAGATCCCGTTCTCGAAAAAATAAACTGTATTTCTTGTAAGTGTGCAAACGCTGCATCCTAAAACTTGCTCCTTTTAGGATTATCAGAGAACCTACAATAAGACCCAAGCCTAATATAATCAAGAGAATTCTTTTACGGATGCCAGCATACAACAGCATGCCCATCAGAGCCATTCCACCTATAATGATTGCAGATAAGTGTTTTTCTACTAAGATTAGAATAAATACAATGGCAGTAAGCAGAGTTAGCGCAGGAAAGTTTTCGGGAAAACGAAGTATATTTTTGGTATCTCTAAGCAATTGATTTTTCTTGTCCAACACACTAGCATAGAAAAATATGAGGGCTATGCGAGCAAAGAATGAAGGCTGGAAACTAAACAAACCAAAGTTTAGCTGTCGCGTAGCGCCTTTAATGGTTGAGCCCTTAACAAGAACCCAAACAAGCATAAAAATTGCGATATATACAAGCCAAGTATTAGTAAAGCGAAGCTTGGGTAAATTGAAGAAGTATAAAATGAGTATTGCCGCAGTGGCAGAAATTGCCAAGAAGATCAAGTGCCTATAGAAATAAGCCATGGAACTTTGCACAGAAGTGATATCAACCATCACAATCAAGCCTATCACGCATAGAGCGAGGTAAGAAAAGAAAATCGTACGGTCAAAACCGACGATATAAGTACTAAGCCTGTTCCTTTTCACGCTTTAGTTTCCTTACAATTTCTTTAAATGTATTGCCGCGGTGTTCGAAATTCTTGAATTTATCAAAACTTGCGCATGCGGGGCTTAGTACAATGCTATCTCCCATGGTTGCTTCATCCAAAGCTAATCTGATACATTCTTCAAAATCATCTACCAAAATTAAGGGAACTTTGCCTAACCACGCCTGTTGCATTTTGTAGCGAGAATCTCCGGTTATGTATGCCCGTACTGCATGATCATGCAAGCTCTGGGTAAGTTGCGAGTAGTCTTCTCCTTTATCTGAACCTCCCAGAATAATGCGGATAGGGCGCTCAAACGATTCTAGTGCACTTTTTACGGAATCTGTGTTTGTTGCCTTCGAATCGTTATAGAATTGTACTCCATTTATGCTTGCTACGTATTCCAAGCGATGAGGTAATGGTTTAAAGCTTTTTACTGCTTCCATGGCTTGAGGGATATCCAATTCTAAGGCTTGCGCACAAAGCAGTGCCGCCATAGCATTAAGCTGATTGTGGGGACCCTTGATGGGGAGATCAAAAATTGAAAGACTATTATCTCCTATGCAAATAAACTTGTCTTCCAAATGAGCTGGCGCATTTTTGGCGTCTCTACTAAAATACAGTTTCCAAGATTGCAGACTAATCGCTCGCTTAGTAATTTCCTCAGAATCGAAGTATAGTACGGCAAAATCTTGAGGACTTTGGAAGCGGAAAATATTCATCTTGCTGGAGCAATAATCTGCAAAACCTTTATACCGGTTAAGGTGATCAGGCGTAAGATTAAGCAGAACAGCCACATCGGGAGAAAAACTGGTAGTAAGATCAAGCTGAAAACTACTTATTTCCAAAACGATGTATTCAATACCGGGTTTATGAATAGGAAAACTACAAAATGCATCGCCGATATTTCCTGCCAAAACACAAGATTTTCCCATGCTTTGAATAATGTGATATGTGAGACTGGCGGTTGTACTTTTACCATTTGAGCCTGTGATAGCAATAACCTTACTATCGTTAGCCTTTATTTGCCAACCGAATTCTATTTCGGAGATCATTCTGATATTAGATTTCTTGCCCCTTTTTATAATGGGTGAATTTAAGGGAACGCCAGGGCTTACTATCCAAACGTCACAATCTAAAAGTTTGTCGGTATGTCCTCCAAATTCACAATCGAAATCTTTAACAAGATCTTCTGCAAAGGGAATTTTATCTTTTGATAACAAGTCACTTAGAAATGCAGTTCCACCTAATTCTTTAATTTTATATGCCGCTGCTATGCCGCTGCGCGCCATTCCCAAAATGCCATATTTTAAAGACATATCGAACATTATTTATCCTCTATCGTAGTTTTATAGTACTTAAGCCAACGGCAACCAATAAAATCGCCACAATGTAAAAACGAATCACGATTTTGGTTTCATGAATACCCTTAAGTTCGTAATGGTGATGAATTGGTGCACATAAAAAAATTCTGCGACCAGAACCGAACTTTTTTTTGGTATACTTAAACCAAGTGCGCTGCATTATAACGCTAAAAGTTTCTAATACAAAGATTAATCCAATTATTACCAAGAAAATCTGTTCTTTAAGCAGGATAGAAATTACCGCAAGAATTCCTCCTAATGCCAAAGAGCCCGTATCTCCCATGAATACCTGAGCGGGATAGCTGTTATACCATAAAAACCCGATCAGAGCTCCCATCATGCCAGAAATAAATACAGTAAGCTCGCCAGCGGTAGAGATAAACTCCAGATTAAGATAACCTGCGGCAACAAAGTTACCCTTCAAATAACTCATAATGCCCAAGCCCAAAGCAGAGAAGGCTAGAGTGCCTGCAGCAAGTCCATCTAAGCCATCCGTAAGATTTACTGCATTTGAGCTTCCGATTATCATAAACATAGCAAAAGGGATAAATAGCCAGCCTAAAGGTAGAATTAGGTTTTTAAAGAAAGGAATTTGTAGATTGGTGATATTATCTGCTGGACTAGCATTGTAATATATGGCAAGAGTAAGAATAAGTGCTATTGAAAGCTGTCCCCAAAGCTTATATTTGGGAATTAAGCCCTTTTTGGCCTTAATAAAGTTCTTCAAATAGTCATCCAAAAATCCCAAGATTCCCAACCATAAGGTGCTGAGATATACCATAAGGATTGAAGAATTTGTAAGGATATTCCAAAATAGGGAAGATATCATTAATGCTACCAAGATAATGAGTCCACCCATGGTAGGGGTGCCTGCTTTTATCTGATGCTTTTCTGGCATATCTTCATCGATGCTTTCTACTGCTGCTCTCCGTTTTAACATATTTATGAAGGGGGGGCCAAACAATAGCGTTAGAATCAATGCGGTTATAAAAGCACCAATGGAGCGAAAGGTTACATAACGAAAAACGTTAAAAACTATGGAGTAATCTGCCAAAGGATATAGTAGATGGTACAGCATTAAGCCTCTCCTTTAAGGTGTGGTAAAACTTTTTCCAGATGTATCCCATGTGAAGCTTTTACAAGAATAACTGCGTTGGGTGGAAACTGGGGCAGTTCTGCCACGAGCATGGCGGAGCTAGCGAAGTGCTTATCTGGGTTAGCGTGGTAAAGAAGTGAGTATATTCCTACGCTGTATATATTTTGTTCACTTCTTTCCGATAAGATCGCCCCGATCATTTTATGATACAAATCTGAGCTTTCACCCAGTTCAAGCATATCCCCTAAAATAGCATAATGAGGCAGATGCGGTTGCCATTTATGCCAAAATTCTATTGCTGATTGCATGGATACAGGATTAGCATTGTAACAATCGACAATCAAATAACCATCGTAACGAGGCAATATCTGCATACGCATATCCAAAGAAACAGATTCTTTAAGTGCACTCTGGATCTCCAGATTGCTAAATCCCATTTTTTGTGCTAATACGATAGCAAAAGCTGAATTGATAATATAATGCGGAGCTTTGTAGGGTATCTGCCAGTGATGTTCATTTATATAGAAACTAATTCCGGTTTCGCTCTCTTCGATCCCACAGATTCTATAATCTGCATTTTCGGCATAACCTATGCTTGAACCATCTTCTTTATATACATCAAATCTGGGATCATCGGCAGGGAAAAGCCGTAAATCTAAAGCTCGGTGAAACAATTCGCTTTTTTCGTTGAATACACCATCTTCATCTTTGAAATACTCAAGATGAGAGGGACCAATATTCAAGATAATTCCGGCATCGGGCATAAGGGTATCTGAAAGGAGTTTTATTTCTCCAAAGTGATTAGTGCCCATTTCGAAGATTCCATATTGATGCTTGGGTTCTATCCGAAGAATCGTTTTACAAAGCCCTATGAGATTATTTTCATTCTTTAGGGTTTTCAAAATACTTTGTTTGGCAGAAAACACTTGTGCTATAAGCTCTTTAGTGCTTGTTTTACCTGTAGATCCGGTAAGAGCGATCTTGTATATATCGAACATTTGTAGGTATTTATGTAGGCAGCGCGCTAGTAGTAGTTCGGGGTTTTCAGTTATAATACAACGTGAGTTTGTTATTGCCGCATTTGCAGTTATAGCCATAGTTTCTGGCTTTTGCAGTACCTCTGTCACAAAATTATTACCATCGTAGTTCTCGCCCTTAATGGCGAAAAATACGCTTTTAGGTTTAATGTTTCTACTATCAGTTGAGATATAATGGTAACATTTTGGTTCCAGATAAGTGCTTGTGTCGGGTTCATTTCCGGCAATAATATTCAACAGCATTTTATCTACAGGAAGGATTAGTTCTTCCTCAGTCTTGTCTATTGGGATATTTTCCAATGAGGATATTGCTACTAATTGATCGCTGAAATCATAGCGAATACCATTTATTTCTTGATAGGTTTCGTGACCCTTGCCGCATATCAATACGATATCGTTTTTTCTGGCAAGTCTTATGGCGGCTGCAATTGCCTTGCCTCTATCCCGAATAATCCACCAAGGTAAATGCCAATTGCTATCTTTCACAATTTCATAAATTATTCTTTCCGGATTTTCAAAGCGAGGGTTATCATCTGTAACAATTATGGCGTCGCTATAGCTTAATGCTGCTTTGAGCATGAGGGGACGTTTCCCCTTATCCCTATTGCCCCCTGCGCCAAACACTGTAATGATGCGCCCATGAGGTATCTGCTGCATGCTCTTTAATACATTAGTTATAGCATCGGGACTGTGGGCATAATCTACATACACGCCTATTCCAAGATTATTGGAAACAGATTCTATTCTGCCTTTCACCGGTTTCAAGTTTTGGCAGAGCGTAGCAAACTCAATAGGGTTTATGCCATAGGCATATAATGCCGCACATGCTAGAGCCAAATTATCAACATTGAAGGTTCCGGTTAAAGGACTTTCAATATGGCAAGATTCAAAGAGATTAGAATTAAGCGTAAATTCTGAACCTGCAAGATTAACCTTGCTACTGGTAATCCATATATCACTATCAGGTTTTACGCCAATACTTATCGCCTTTCCGCCAATTTCTTTTATCCGCTCAAGAATGCGAGCGCCATATTCATTATCAGTATTGATAACGCTAATGGCAGAATTTGCCGCAGCTCGCTCGAACAATAAGTATTTTGCTTCGAAATACTCATCCATATCCCGGTGAAAATCCAAATGATCCCTGCTGAGATTTGTAAATAAACAATAGTCAAAATGAATGCTGTAAACTCTATCTAGAGCAAGAGCATGAGAACTTACTTCCATCACTACATGGGTAATTCCATAGTCTAGCATTTGCTTCAAGATTGTATTCAATTCTAAAATATCTGGAGTTGTGTGTGCGGTTGGAAAATCCTCATCCAATATCTTATAGCCTAAAGTACCTATCCAAGCACATTTGATTCCCTTTTGCATTAAGATCTGATGCAATACAAGTGATGTGGTTGTTTTTCCATTGGTTCCGGTAACCCCAAATATGGTCAATTTGGATGAGGGATTATCGTAAAAAAGCTTGGCATATAGTGCTAAAGCCTTGCGGCTATCGGTAACAGTAATGTGAGTTTCATCTGTTTCACCAATACAATAGCTTGCTCCGGCTTGAATTACTTCCGCAATATAATCGTGACCATTGAAATTCTCGCCCTTGATTGCAATAAAGCAATTGCCGGGCTTTATTAATCTATGATCGCAAACCGGGCTTGCCAAAGATATTTTCCCCTCGATTTTACTGTTTACCAGTATCTTGTGCTGCTTATACAGGTTCAATAAATCCAAAATCATAACGATGCCTCCAGAATGCAGATACTGCCGCTGCTAATACGCGAACCCGGTAAAAGAGATTGTTTGCGCACAATGCCGTTACCTATTATGCGGATGGGGATGCTTTGTTCGGAAGCTGATTTTACGGCTTTACGCAAGGTAAGACCCACCAAATCTGGCATACTCCCTTTTGCGAGAATTTCGTTTGTACTTGTGTGTTTACTAACCCCAATTTTGAGAGTAATGGGATGGTTTTTATCTACCGAAATGCCTGCCTTGGGAAATTGATCTGTAACTACAGAAGCACTATCGGGACCTTCAATCTTATATAAAAACCCATATCGGTTAAGGCTGTGTTCTGCTGCTTGGATGCTCATGCCCATCAAATTTGGCATCTTTAGTGAAGTTTGCAATAGACGTTCATTATATGGAAGAATCTGACAATCGGGCATGAAGAGGATATTTTCTACTATCTTTTTGAAAGTGGGCGCTGCACTCATCGAGCCAAACCGATAGTAATGTGAGGGCTCATCGTAGAAAACCACAACCACCATCTGAGGGTCTTCCATAGGGAACATTCCGGCAAATACCGCATTGTACTTACCGCTGGAATAGCCTCTGGTTCCTTCTACGTTTTTTTCTGCAGTACCTGTTTTACCGCCCACACTAATGTAATCCATTTTGATATGAGTTGCAGTGCCATCGTCAACTACATCCTGAATGTATGAAAGCATAGTATCGCAAGCTGCTTTTGAAGATACTTGTCTTAGCACTGAAGGTTCGAAACTTTCAACAATTTCACCGCTATCATTACGAAAACTATCCACAATAATTGGCTTCATCATTTTGCCACCATTTGCAATAGCGCTGTAAGCAGTAGCCAGCTGAAGGGATGTTACCGAAATAGACTGACCAAAGGAAAGCGAATGCAACGAGTAGCCATCCCAGTTCTCTAGCTTGGCAAACATTCCGCTTGATTCTCCAAAGAGACCAAGAGCACTTTTTTGCCCAAAACCCAAGGATATATACTCTTCATAAAGCTTAGTTTTGCCGGTTCGCTCAGCTATTTTTGCCACACCCACGTTGCTGGATTTTGATATAATCTCTCTGGGCGTAAGGGGCCCATAATCATGAGTATCGGTAATAACTCGTCTGCCTATCTGATAGCGACCACATTCAATGCGTTCGGTAGGTTTTACCAGTTTGTGTTCCAATGCAGGTAGCATACTAATTGGCTTGAGAGTGCTGCCCGGTTCATACATAAAGCTCGCCGGAATATTGGATTTTGTACGCACCACATTCTGATCGTCTTCAATATCCTTGCTCGAAACACCAGCCAAAGCCAAGACTCTGCCGGTTTTAGGTTCCATAACAACTGCGCCGCCATGTGCTGCGCCATACTTTTCAACACCTTCATAAAGAGCATTTTCTACAATTTCTTGAATATTGGCGTCGATAGTAAGATATATACTATTGCCATTATGGGGCTTTTTTTCATGTAAATCTGGATATGGCACTCTATTACCATTAGCATCCAGAACAATTTCACGCCAACCATATTCACCGGAAAGAATCTTATCGTAAGTAGCTTCTATTCCGCAGATTCCAGAAAGCTTGTATAAAGACTTACTGTCTGTCATGGGATCGTAGCCATTTGAAGCTTCACTAACTGCGCCCATTAACCGCGCAGCCAATATTCCTTTAGAATAGATTCTGCGCATAGAAGAAAAATTGTGGATCAATCCGGGGATTTTTTTGCTATTAAACTCTTGAATGATCTTATCCAATTCAGCTTCACTGATGCGGTTGCTTATTTGTATCGAAGTATTTTTACTGCCCATATTCATACGGCGTAAGATAGCGCTTCTTTCTAAATTGCTGTTGTTGGCTATAAGCTCGGTAACCATATTAAAAGCTTCGCTTTGAGAGTATTCTTTTTTTTGCGCCCATGTATTTACTGCAGCACGGTCGATATCCAGTTGATAGTAACTCACACTGGAAACCAGCATATTCCCCTTGGCATCAAAAATAGCTCCCCGTCGAGGTATAAGTATTTCTTTGCGTGGAATATACCGCACTCTTCTGAGATGAGCAAAATTGAATGGATCCAAAATCTGGATGCTGAACAGATATGCACTCCACAACAGAGCTGCGACGCCAAAGAGAACTAGCAATAAATAGAAGCGAGACCGCATGACATCAATCGAGCATAATGCTTACGTTCTTGGCTTCGGCCCGAGAGGCGATAAGATCTATTATGCAATAGTTGCTGCTCTCTTGACTGGGCGAAGGTTCGTGTACATAAATGATGCTTCCTTCTTCGTTATCGGGGATAAACTGACTCATTTCTACCCGGACTAAAGAAGATATATGGCGACCACTACGCAAATCATCATGTTCTACCAATAGCTCGGTATTGATGTTTTTCTCGGCATTATAGGTTTTTTCCACGTTTGAGAAGCGTCGAGTATAGCTAACTACTTTGTTGTTGTTAAAGAAATTAAAAAAACCGCAAATTATTACCGTGATTATCAGTACGATAATTCTACCTCTCATTTTTTCCCCCATTTCTTTTCTGCCGCCCGTAGCTTGGCGCTGCGGGAACGAACATTAGATGATATTTCTTCGGAATCTGCAAGCAGAGGCTTGCGCGTTAGGATCTTAATATGGCTGTAATGTGAACATACACAATGAATTATTGATGGCGGACAGATGCAATCTTTCTCTGCCAGCTTGAAAGTGTTCTTAACGATGCGATCTTCCAAAGAGTGATAGCTTAAAACTACTATTCTGCCCTCAGGATTTAACAAGTTGATGGCATCGTTCAGAGCAGAAGATAGTGAAGCAAGCTCATCGTTTACGCATATCCTCAAAGCCTGAAAGATTCGTACTTTGGTTTTAAGAGATTCTTTAGTTCCAGAACCGATTACGCTCTCGATAATCCGGGCAAGCTCGGATGTGCGAATAATGGGTTGTGTTTGCCTGAAGCGCTCAATCGCTCCGGCTATCTTGCTGGCAGCCTGTTCTTCGCCATAGTCCTTAAATATCTTCTTTAAATCCTGTTTGCTATACTCATTTACTATTTGCTGGGCGTCCATTTTTGCATCTCGATCCATACGCATGTCCAAATCTGCATCGCGATCAAAACTAAACCCGCGTTCAGTATTATCCAATTGATGAGAGCTTACTCCCAAATCAAAAAGAATCCCATCTATTCCCTTTACCTTATTATAGGCTAGCTGGGTGCGTAAAGATTGGAAATTTGCTTTTATTAGAACCGGTGAGTATTGATCTAGTCTTGCCGAGGCGGCTCTTATAGCTTCTTCATCCTGGTCGAATCCATAGAGCCGGATTTTGGGTTCTTGCCGATACATTGCCCACGCATGACCTCCACCACCTAAGGTTGCATCAACATATATCTTACCCGGTTGCAGATTCAAATAGCCAAGACATTGATTTACCATTACCGGTTCATGGTATGAACTCATAGCTGATAGTCCTCGCTGGTAAAAGTGTCCCTATGGGCTTTCAGCTTGCTCTCGCGTACCTTGGCATATATTTCCGGATTCCATAGCGAAATATAATGCCCCTCACCTTTAATTATTACGCTATCTTCTATGCCTACTTCATTTAAAAGTAACTCATGAATTCGTACTCGGCCAGGACCTTCCAATTCTTGCTCCATCATGGCAAAATCAATCAGTTGAGTGCGTAAGCGCTTGGAGCGCTCATCGCCATCTTTCAAACGCTCAAGAGTACTTTTCCAGCAATCCAAGGGATAAATTGCAATAGTATTCGAAGGCCCCATGGTTACCACTACAGAGCGCATTGCAGATTCGGAAAATTTCTTTTTGAAACTTGCCGGAATAATTACGCGCTGTTTGTGTACTGAGTTTTCGAAGATACCTAAAAATTCACCGGACATGCTAATTCCTTTCTTTGAGTTTTGAACCTAATTTGAGCGAGAAAAGCTTTTGGAGCTGATCTGCAGAGTCTATTTTGAGAAATTTTGAACTTTTATGAGTTATTCTGACATCCAGTGACACCTTTATGACATCCCTCTTTACTTGTCAAGTATAAAAATGCATATTTTTCATTTTTCTCGGAGGAAAGATAGCTAAATAATTGAAATTAATAAGAGATAGTTATGTAGATTCAGGGAGATTTGCAAATCCGCTCATTGAAAATTGCAGATGGCTGATTGATAAAAATGAAAATTGTCTTTGCGGTTCCTTAGAATCATGCTGCCGAGCAAAAATAGAGAAAACGATGCAAACAGAATCGATAACAAAGATGCTAATATCAAGGGATAACCTCATTGGGACAGAGGCAATAAAGAACCCATAGAAATCAAGCTATTATGTATTCGAAACACGTTTAGCTTGACACAAAAGAACAAAGCCAAAACTATGCAATTATTCGGTTGGGCGTAAGGATATTATGAAAATTGGCTATACAGTATTTTACATATTTGAATCTGCAAGATTGCAGAGCAAGGGTATGAAGTAGGGACATCGTGAACAGATTAGAGTAGACACATCGCTAACGCTTTTTTTTTACTGAATAGCATGGAGGTAATAGACCATGCCTTGGAAAGAGAA
>JAJBBD010000331.1 GCA_020532355.1 Candidatus Cloacimonadota bacterium
ATCTCTTCATATAGGCTGCTTTGGTTTAATCGAAAGATAGAATCCCTCGCGTTTGTTCTGTCTGAAATTGATAATGGTATTGTATACTCGTTTGGAAGCGAATACTTAACAAAAGATGTATCGACACACTCTTTAAGTTTGGATTCAAAAAGTCTTACGATCTCGTTTTTATTTGTATAAACGTTAGAAATCCCAGTCTCCCAAGCACGATATCGAAACTCCTCGATTTTTTCGAACTGCCCATCGTCACAATCTTCCTTACTTGCTTTTAGAAATGAAAAGCAAACAATGCGTGGATATTTATATTGGCTAGATTTAGCGTTTCTTACTAAAGCATCGTTAAACTCATACTCTGTTAGGGATATAGGATTGTCTTGTAGCTCACTGCCGTATCTACTTCCCATCATACCAAAGTATAGATCATAATCGCCAACCTTTTCGTCGATCAGTTGTTGGGGAGTTTTACCTATTTCTGAACCAACAAAGAATGGTTGTTCCCAATACAATGGCTTTATTAGGAAGCCTTGAGGTTCATAGTACTTGTTTAAATCATCAGCTGTCGAAACCAGTTCTAATGGTAAGTTCCCCAAGACTGTATCTCTACTCGGGCAAGATATAAAGACTCTAATTTCGATCATCTATCCCTCTAATAGTAGATTTCCCAGCCATATTTGAATTCCATTTATGGTCTTACATCCCCATTTAATCTCAGTTCCGGAATACGTTTCCAAATCAGGCTTCCTGCTTGATTCTCCCGGATGTGGGATACAGCATAAGGTAGCACCAATAGGGCTAGTTTGGATTTCATAGATCAGGTCTGGGGAAGATTGAACCTGGTGCATAATTATTATATCGGACTCTCGCCTTAACTTCTCAACCAAGGCAATCTTATCCAGATAGTCCTTGCCAAACCTTCTTTCTGCGTGGCTTATGAACTGGTCATGCAGATTATCCATAGTTTGTTCCAATGTCCTGATGTTTTGTTCATTAGTCTGCAGGAACAAGATCCCTCTGGCCTCATATCTCTTGGCTTTCTCATCCCATTTTTCCCGATAAACATTGTCATCCATCATCCCCAGGTGTTCCAACACTGGATTGCCATAATCAGGGAAGATAAAGTCAGGAAGAGCTCCGGGCACTCCGAAATCAGGTTCTTCATACTCAAAATAGATGCCCCTGGCAGTAAATTCGTTAGCCAAGAGCATTTCGGATTTGGAACGAACTTTTTGCCCGCTGTTTGTCTGGAACTTTCTACCATCAGAACGGTACGATGCGTCTTTAGCTGCAGCAGCTGCGCTCAAGTGTATCTGCCCACCGTCATCAGTTTCAGTAACACATTTAGGGTCATGAGCCAGATCAAGGAAGCATGATTTTTCGTAGCTTCGGCTGGAGTTGTTATAGAGACATCTTTTTTGAGCTCTGGATACGATCAGATTGTGTCTGGCTCTGGTTAAGGCAACATAGAATATCCTTTTCTCTTCTTGGTCATAAAGCGATTCCAAGTCCTCATCGGTGAGATCTTTCCTCCAGGTCGCACGGCTATATGTTTGTACTAGTTTACGCCATTCCAGCAGCCGTTTATGCGCTTTGGGAGGCTCGTGGGGAGAGTTTCCCTCTTCCATCCCAAGAACAATTACAGTGTCGAATTCCTCACCTTTTTGACTATGCACGGTAGATAGGATCAGTTTAGTCTTTTCAGGCTCAGCGCTAAAAGCAGAGAGTATAGTTGCATCATTATCCTTAAGAACACCGCATAAATGGTCAAAATCACGTTTCTCGATCTCTTCCAGGGCCTTTCCAGGCATGCTATCAAGAACACGTTTCAACAATACATCAGCTTTTGTGATAACTTCAGATCTGATATCCTTCCCTATCTGGCCTTCGCTGGTATCGCCGAACTCAGCATTACTGGACACCCTTTCAAGCAGCCTAGCCGCTCTGATAACAATATCTTTGATTTTAGCGTTTGCCAGCAGCCCTATAGCCGTATCCCCTTCAAATTTATAGGGAATGCCACTTCTTAATAATTCGGCCTCCAGAGTATAGAGCAGAACCCATTTTCTGGCTAGTACACCAACAGTTGCCTTGGGCGGAGGATCTCCAGGTATCTCAAGGTTTAGGGCAGCTTGGATCAAACCGATTAAAGCTCCAGATTCGGTCTTATCATCTGCATTATGCAGATAGTATACATTTTGCTCTTCGGTAGATCTATTCTCGTCATATTCGATCTTTATGCCACTTTCTTCCCCTGCCTGAGCCAGAAACTTGTATGATACTTTAACCAGTTTTGGGAAACAGCGATAGTTCTTGGACAAATAGTAAGGTGCTGTATTGGGAAAATCAAGCTCGAATCTTCTTAGATTCTCTGGGTCTGAGCCTTGCCAAGAGTAGATCGACTGGTTATTATCTCCGACCACGAAAAGGTTCGCCTGTTGCCCCAATAATTGTAGTAGCGCTGCTTGAGCAGGAGAAGTATCCTGGTACTCATCGCAGAAAATCCACTTGAAACGGTTACCCCATCTTTGGGATTGTTTCTTGTCCCTTAAGATAGTAACCGCTTTGATGATTGCCTCGCCGTAGTCAATCAGATTGTTTTCGCGCAATAATCTGGCATACTCCAGATAGAACAATGCAAATCGTTTAGTAATCGTTGTATTGTCACCTGATGCAGAATAATTCTTGAGATCTTCCTCATTAACCAGTCCGTTCTGGGCGTAGCTGACCAGGGTCGTTGCATCTTCATCAGATAGACCATCTCTTGATATTCCAGCCTGCTTCCGAGCCATATCGAAGAGCTCTTTTTGCTTTTCAGGATTCTTCTCATTCAGGAACTCAGTTTCTTTGCCTTGATCTTTATCATCCTGGCGTATTATCCTCGTGGCCAATTTATGATAAGTCAGCACATTGCCATACAAGCTATGCGACTTTTCTTTTAGATCTCGACTGAGCCTGTCTCGCATCACGTTCATAGCCTTATTTGTGTATGTTAAAGCCAAAACATCGCCTGGCTGGGCGTCATCAGAGCCAACAAGCCTGATTATTCTTGATATGAGCACGTGTGTTTTCCCCGATCCTGCTGATGCTCTGACCAAAATCCTCTTACTCTGGCTTTCCACAATAGCTCTTTGTTCCGGTGATAGCTCTCGCTCTTCATCAGCTATGGAGCCCCAGTCAAATGTGGATTCAATTTTCTCGCCGTTTAAGAATTTTTCGACCTCAGATACCACCTTATCGCTTTTATCAACCACCGTAACTGTCTCTGGCAAGCTCTGCAGCAGGGCTCTGCCATAACTGCGAAAATGTATTCTGGGATCGGTGATCACGCAAGCACCCCGGTCCCGCTCAGACCTGATCAGGCGGCCATACATTTGCCGCAGATGCAGAAATACAGTGGGAACCACCATGTCCCGGAAATAGTCCCGATCCAAGCCATGTGACTCATAGAATTGGCTCTTGGCAATCGCCACAGGATGTCCATGATACTCAAACGGAAGCCTGGTTACTACCAGCACCGAAAGAGCTTCGCCTTGCACATCGATGCCTTCCCAAAAAGATCTTACCCCCAGCAAGACTATCTTTTCGCCTTTCGCGGGAGCTTCGCGGAACCTTTCAACCAAGGCTGCCCGACTGGCGTCATTCTGGGTTAGCACCAGAATTCCCTGATCCCTTAGCCTGGCTTGCAGTCTGGGTGCCATTTCCCGCATGATCAGGTGTGATGTAAACAAGGCCATTAGTCTGCCTTTAGCGACTATAGCCAAGTCCGCGATATGCTTGCTCTGTGCTTCCATATACAGCGGATCTATCTTAAGTTCTGGATTTGCCTGAGGGATGTCATGAGATACTGCCAATAAAGCTTGATGCTTGAAATCGAATGGAGAGGGATAGATGCCAGTGATCGGCGTCTTGGTGTCATCCTCGCTGCTCAGTCCCAGACGCTGCTTGATCGTGTCGAACACGCCCCCCACGGTTATGGTCGCAGATACATAGGCTTTGTGTTTATAAATGGGGTTCAGTGTTTCTCTGAGCCAGCCCTCAACATCCAAAGGAGTACAAAGCAGTTCAGTAGTCCAAGCTATCAATTTACCCTCTTTTTCGGGCAAACCGCCTGGTTTAACCTTCACCTTGGCTTGGCCCCAAAGAACCCAATCCGGTTTTCTCTCAAACAGGTATTCCAGAGCTTCATCGTTTTCACTGAGGTGGTCTTCAAAAGCACCCAATGACCCAGACACTCTTTTCGGAAGGCCTTTCAAATCAGTCAACTGCGGGATCAGGTCGTGCAAAGCCAGTTCCAGTGATGATACTGCCTCTTTTAACACACTTGCTGAAGCATAGAGCGATTCCACCCAAAACGCTTTAGTTTCAAAGGAAGTGGGATAGTCTGGATCGATGTTGTCGATACTGGGATACATCTGATTGAGGCGTTCTCTGGCTTGTCTGCACCATGAATTGAGCAGTGGCTCAAACTTATCCAGGGCATTTTTAAATCTCTCCAATAGAGGATTGCCCTTCAATTGGGGATTAGCCAGCAGCGCTCTTATTAAACCTTGGATTTCTCCATGATCATCCTTTTTTAACAGGGAGTTTAGCTCATGTTGCAGCGCCCAAGGACGGAACTGCTTGGTAAGAACTTCAGTAACAACAGCATCCAGATTGTGTGCCTCATCCATGATCAGTGTCTCAAAGTCATTCTTGCTGGTATCTGCGGCATTCGCGATTGATACCACATAGCTGTGGTTTACTAACACAAGGTCCGATTTCGAAGCCGTTTCTCTGGCCATTGCGTGCGGATCGATATCTGCCCAACCTTCCCTGAGCTTGGGAGGGGCAGCATCTCTTCCCAGTAAGCCGATCAATTTAAAGTTTTGCAGGTGCTCAATTTCGCTCAACCAACCTGTTTCTGTAAGAGGGAGCCAGTTGATAAGCGCACCCAAGAAATACAGGTCATCAGGATGATCAATGAAGTCGTGCGCATCCTCCAGCATGTCCGAGGCTGTTTGTAGGCATACGTAGTTTCCCTTGCCCTTGATTATCGAAACTGTCCTTTCAATGCCAGCCAGAGTGAAAGCCTCCAGGACTGCAGGCACGTCTTTTTGCCAAGCCTGATCCTGCAGGGCTTTGGTGTTTGTAGATACGAATGTCTTTTTACCCGAAAGCAATGCTGGCACCAGATAGCCAATAGTCTTGCCAATGCCTGTACCTGCCTCAAGCAAATACGCCTTCGTATCGGAAAGGCACTCATCAATTCTTTGGCTGAATCCATATTGTGCTTCACGCAACTTGTAATTATCTCCGGCAACCTGTTCCAGATAACCACTTTTGAGAAAGAAATGAGCTAGTGTTTTAGCTTGGGCATCTCTTAATCCTGTGCTGGACAGACTAACATCGGGGACTGACCGGAAATGGCTTTGCACCATGTCCAAGTAAGCGCTGGGATCTATTTCTTCAGTAAGCGGGGTGAAGTAATCCAGTAACTCATGCGATTCAGCTAATCCCCAATAATCTGATAGTAGCTGATCCATGCCCTGTATTAACTTTGACCTCGCTGAAGTGGGTGATTTAATCACTTTCCTCAGCATAGCCCGCTGAGTCTCTGGCAGGCCACTTAGAGATTCTTTTATTCTCCCGATCAAACCGATCATTGCTGCCAAGGGTCCGCCGTTGCCCATCTCGTCCATGTATTCTATATCCAAAAGCTTACACATCGCTTCAGGATTATCGCTGCGTAGGACCAAAGGGAAAGCCATCTGAGAAAGTAGGCTTAGATCAACAAACTGCTGTCCCGTCATCGGGTTACCAGTTATCCTATAATGCCAGTTATGCATCAAACGCATAGCCTTGCCGGCCTGCCATAGAAAGCTTGCTTTCCCATCCAGTCTATCCAGTAGTTGTTCCAGCATTTCCACTTCAGAATTTAACGTTTCCCAGGACGGATCATCGCTATAAGCTGGATTTCCCTCCAAACAGGCTGTCCAAACGGAAACTGTCCCCTTACGTATCTGAGCCACCCATAAAGCATCGACAGCACTCATAGTCTCATCATTGGGGGAGAAGAACCCCATGATGTTGCAGTCTATTTCAGGAACTTGTGATATTCTTGTGGCATCCTTTTGGATCAGTGCGGGGATCGATATCTTGGGCTGCTCTGGTTGCCTGGGAGTCACATTTATTCCAGTCTCCCTGATCTTTTTACGTAACTCTCTAATCAATAATGCGCATTTCTCATAATCAGGATGATCCGGTTGAATTTGTTCAATTAACTTTTCGGCTTCGGCTTTGGCCTGGACAAATAGTTGTGCATCTTTTAAATCATTGACCCTGGAAAAATCAAGTCTGATCACATTTGGCTCGATGGAAAGAGATCTGGCTATAGCGCTTAACGCCACTTGTATTGATTGTTCATCAAATGCTTCCCATATCTGCCAACCGTCAGCTTCTGTGGATTGAGATTTGTTGCCAGGTTTTATGGCTTTTTTCTCGCTTACCCAGGCAGCCAAGGCTTTGATTTCCTGTCCCTTTATATTGATGCAATAAGCGGTTTCTGGCTCCGGCAAAGCATATTCTGCCAGATGAGTTATTAAGATATCGAGCAAGTGTTCCATTCTAACTCCGATTGAAGGTTTCAAACCGAATCAATCTCTCGATTTCGGAGATGAACCTGGATGGTTTTTCCTTGGAAGTAACCAAATATAACATCTCTGCAGCCCTGGTCATAGCCACGTAGAAGAGAGTTCGATCCCTCTCCAGAGCGAGCTCTTTTTCTTCATCATCGATGCTAAGCCTTTGATACTGTGGCATAGTACCTTCATGCAATCCTAATACAAACACAACGGGAAACTCCAATCCTTTGGCCGAGTGGATGGTGAGTACCTTGATCTTTTCTTCCAGGATGTCGAAGAGATCATCCCCCTTGCTGATGAAAGGCACCCGTTGTTCCCCCAATTTCTTACCCACCTGGGCACAAAGATCCAGGGTGGGGCAGAGAATGGCAAAATCAGCCAGGCGAAAGCGATTGTCCCCGGCCAAATCCAAGGTTTTGTTGATAATAGCAGTTATCTCGTTTTCATTGGAGAACGCATCCAGTACTATCGGCCGTGGCCCCTGCCGGGATGTGAATTTAGGGTCCACATAGTCATCTGATAACTGCATCAGCCGATTATAACTATTCAAACCAGCGGCTGCCTCGGCTATCTGTCTTGTGTTCCTGAAATTCTTCCGCAGATTGTGGCTTTTACCCTGCAGCATGAGCCCTGCTTGCTTCCAGGAAAAACCCCTCGAATATAGGGTTTGAGACACGTCACCCACCAAAAATATACTGCGTGATCCGCTGGGTGATCCACCACCCATCATCCTTTGGGCAATTCTTACTTGAATGGAGGTCAGATCCTGCGCCTCGTCAATTATCACATGCTCGTAAGGTTTATCCAGAGCTTTCTTGAACAATTCACGATACGCTATCAGGCTGATATCCTG
>JAJBBD010000332.1 GCA_020532355.1 Candidatus Cloacimonadota bacterium
AACCTGAAAACGGCTATAGTGCTGAATTACAACCATATACAGGATTAGCAATTTGGCCGAAATGGCTAAAAAACGCCTGTTTTTGGGGGTAAAAAATAGCCAAATGGTAAAGATCGGTTAAATAATCATCAGAGTGTTTGGCAAACAAAGCCATACAAGTAGCGATTAAAATAACAGAAAACACTATTTTGCCTTTCATCTTTTTACTCCTCTTATATAATAGTGAATCTTTTGGTTACCAGCGTTTTATCACCTGAACATATCTTGGCAAAGTAAACTCCTGGTGCTGTATTGTTTAGGAGTCCTGACCAATTTTTGCTTTCGACTAATGTCCCGTTGAATTTATGGGCTGATAGTTTCTGTCCCTTTATATTGTAAATTTCTATACTTAGATTCCGCTCTTTTCCATAACCACTTCCAATGAAGAAGATATTAACGGTTGTTTCTATTTGGGATATTGGATTAGGGTATATGTTGATGTCCCAAATGTTAGAATTTGACGTTAGAGCAACACAATCATCTTGAACTCCCACAGTTGTATCGGCTAATTCAGCATTACCCAGGTAGATATGTATTTTGCCAGAAGTCCACAGGGGTGCCGGATCGGAAAAAGGCTGTGAAACGGCAAGATCACAATAGCCATCATTATTGAAATCACCCGCAGCTTTTGCCTTGCCAAATTGTTCAGATACCCCAGGAGGTGCAGGTAATTCCAAATCAACACCACCATTCAGATTCAGCCCTCCCATCCAAATGTAAGCTCTGCCATCAGCACCAGCATAGTTACTGTTTGAGGTTGCGATGTCGCTATAACCGTCACCGTTAAAATCTCCGTGGATTAGAGTGTATCCATCATCTGTACGTGATATGTATTGAGAGAATTCAGTATTCCAATATGCCGATATGTCAGAATTCCCGCACCAAATTTTATAACCGCTGCCATCAATCAAACCAACGAAATCATCTATACCATCTCCGTTAACGTCACCCAGGGGACCAGTCCAAGGGTCGATCACTGTATTTGTATCCGAACAAATTGTCAGGCTATCACTCGTGGGGAATTCATTGCTGCCAAAATGAACAGTAATCCTGCTGTGGGTGTTTTCATGTTGTGTCAATGAGTGTGAACTTAAGTAATCATCTATACCATCATTGTTGATATCGCCGATCCCCGTTAAAGAAGATGCCATTGCCCCCCACTGAAGCGAATACAAAATAACAGAGTTATGTGATGAACCATCAAATATCCTCATAGTTGCTGTGGAGTAATCAGAATTTACCAGCACATATCCTATGTCTGCATGTCCATCATTATTAACATCTCCAAGAGCCCAGAGACTTCCTATAAAGGAAGCGATTGAATGGGAGAAAGCTATAACAATATCAGGCGTTGTTACAGGAATATGGTTCCCATAGAAAATACAAATCTTCTCCTGTCCAGACTCCGATCCAAAATAGCAGAGGTCTTCAATCCCATCATTGTTGACATCTCCCGCGTTTCGCAAGTATCCCAGCCCATACTGGCGCTGGTAAGTACCTGGGATACTGAAGTCAAGATTATTGTCAAAACCATATCCTCCCCAATAGAAGTTGATTCTGCCAAACATTCTGTAGGAGTAATCTAGTACACCATCAGGATTCCAGTTTTTTTCCAACGCCACCAAGTCCTGTATACCATCTCCGTTAAAGTCGATACTGCACATAGACCTGCCTAATGATGCTCCACTAAACTCACCAGTCATTGTAGTAAGCAAAGGCATGCAGTTGACTGCATATAATAGACTTACCGAGATTAACACTGTAATACAAAATAACTGTCTCATCTTGGCCTCCCTATAAGCGGATAACCGCTAACCATTAATATAATATGTCATTTCTATAACGGTGCAAGAATTTATTTCAAAATTCTGTCGCATCCTTATACATCCTTGTTTGTGTTAAATCAGGTTAGTGGCTTCCTTGCTCCGGATAGAGTATCAAATACTACTCGCAAGGAGATACGATGGAAGCCAAGCTACTGGAACGCATCAAAGAACAATTAGTCAGGCACGAAGGTCTGAGGCTGAAGCCGTACCGCTGTACGGCAGGCAAACTTACCATCGGTATTGGCCGCAATCTCGATGATTGTGGGATATCCAAGAAAGAAGCTTATGCCATGTTAGAGAGGGATATCCAAGACTGCGAGCAGTGGCTGATCGATGAGATACCTGAGATTTACAATAAACTTGATGAAGTGCGGAAGTCTGTGCTGCTCAACATGTGCTTCAATCTTGGCATCAATGGTCTGCTTGGATTCAAAAACACCCTGGCGTTTATCAAAGCCGGAGACTGGGAGCGGGCTGCCAATAACATGCTGGCTTCCAAGTGGGCGAAGCAAGTTGGTCGCCGGGCGATTGAACTATCCGAACTGATGAGGAAAGGCAAGTGATACCGATCCCGGTTGAGATAGATGCTATGCTCGCAATACTCAATCTCCCCAAAGAGATGGGTGATAACGGCATCTTCAAAGAACATAGGACTCTTGTCCTGGAGATGGTTCGATCTGTGGTTTTAGCTGATAGTTTCACCCGGGCTATCCAGGAAGACATGCCAGAGGATGACCCTCTGCTGATCTCTTTTCGTTTTGGGTTTTGTTTCCTGATGCTGCACAGTACTTGTGAGTTTCTCAATTTGAAGACCCTGGGCGAGGGAATCGTCAAGACCGTAGGATTAGACCAGTCGGCAACCGAACTGCTCACAGGGAGCGAAATAGACGCATTCAAAGCTAACCTTGAGCTAAGAGCACTGACCGGGCTTCGTGACTATCTGAATCTGCAAGGTCAGAATCGCCTGGATGAGTTGAAACCCAGACCGCCAAGAGTGATCCGGGTGGGAGTGATCTGATGCCCGATAGATATACCACTCCGGATGAACTGATGCGGGAGATCTACCTGGCTATCTATGCTACCTTGGAGAGCCGACTGCATCTGATCGGTTCGGTTGTCGATGCCGAGTCCCGCAAGGAGATACTGGCACAGCAGATTTATGACAAGGGCGACTTCTATGGCAATACAGGCTATCTGGTCGAGACCAGTCCTGATGCCATGATCCTGAGAGTAGGCTCGAACGTCAAACACGAACCTTTCGTTTTGGGCGGCAAAGTGCCTTCCTGGACTCCGATCGCTCCACTAATCGCTTGGGTCGAACGCAAGCACCTGTCCTGGACTGATAAGGAGACAGGAAAGCTGCTGACCGTAGCCGAGATCGCTTATCTCATAAGGGGCAAGATCAAGCGGGAAGGCATCGCTGCCCGTAATGTGTTCGCTGAGGTTATCGCCAACAGGGAGCAGTGGATATATCAACAACTCAATTCTATCGAGGTAAGTCTATGACCGCACATGAGAAGTTTATCGCAGACCGGAATCGAATAGTCGATGCATTGGGGTTTTCTGATATCCCCACCATCCAGTTCAACAAGGATGCCATACCTAAGACCCTGCCTTGCGCCATCGTGATTCTGGACTCAGAGACTGGCAAGAATGGCACTTCAAGACAGTATGTTAGCACTGATCTGGCCTGGACAGTCTTCCTGATCGTCAATGCCCAGAATGCTCCGGACCCTGATAATGATCTGTATTTACTCAAAGAGAAGTTTCGCTCTTTCTACATGAAGCTGATGAACAGGGACCTACCCAGTATTGAGTACTATACCAGCCGTATCGATGGCACTCGACTGGTTCGAATAGCCAAGATCGATCTGCTGAAAAGCGGTACCGGAGCAGGTGCATGAGAGTGATGCGACTGGGAGCCTACAACCTGGCAATCAGTTCTGCAAGTGAACTCCTGGATACCAAGTACAAGCCTGAGCCGATTGACTTATCCACTAATGTTTCTCACACCTAAGTCATTGATAAACCTTGTGTATTGAACGCAGGTATTCACGCAAGCTGTTTCTTAGAACGGAGATAGCTATATTCCGAAATACTTGAAATATCTAATTCCTCA
>JAJBBD010000333.1 GCA_020532355.1 Candidatus Cloacimonadota bacterium
TCCCAACCTGACAGTTTATGAGAGACTCAAAGATGATTTTGATAACAGGAAGATCTTTGATACTGATCCTCTCATCCCTGAGGAATGGAAAGGTGATTTTCAGATAAAGACCATTCTTCAGGATGAGCCCGGTGGAGAAGTTTCCTCTGGAGCTATCTATCTAACGAACATCCACCGTTTGTATGAAACTCGGGATAACAACGAAAATGATGAAGGCTCGATTTGGGGACCCGAGGTAAAACGTAATAAAGCCCTTGATACTTCTATAGCTTTACGAGAGCGGATAACATCTCATAAGGGGATAATGATCCTGAATGATGAGGCACACCATTTGCATGATCCTGAGCTTGCATGGAATAAAGCCATCGATTCACTTCATCTGATGAGCCTCAACAAAGGTCGTGATGGTGTTTGCCTTCAGCTTGATTTTACCGCAACACCAAAGCATAATAATGGTGATTTCTTTAGGCATATAGTATGTGATTTTCCTCTGGGAGAAGCTGTAGATGCAGGAATAGTAAAGGTACCTGTACTTGGAGAATCAGATCGCTTGAATATTCAAGGGGATAAAAATGCTCCTGCTCCCCAAAAGTATCGCAATCATCTTCAAGTAGGTTATCAGAGATATGAGGAATCATATAAACAATGGGAAAAAGTTCGTAAACCGATTCTTTTTGTGATGACAGAGGATTCTAAATCAGCAAACGAGATAGCAAGATATCTTGATAGTGATGCCTTTCCACTGCTTAAGGGGAGAGTTTTAAACATCCATACGAACCTCAAGGGCAGGATCAAAAAAACCACCAGGTTTGGCAAAGAGATCAAAGAGTTCATCGAAAAGGACATGAAACCTGATGACCTCAAAGCTTTGAGAGAAATGTCCAGAGAGTTGGACAGCCCCAACAGCAAATACCGGTGTATCGTCTCAGTGATGATGCTCAGAGAAGGCTGGGATATAAAGAATGTATCTGTAATTGTACCCTTGAGGGCATTTTCTGCTGCATCAGGTATTTTGCCAGAACAGACTTTGGGGAGAGGACTTAGAAGGATGAACCCCTCCGGATATATTCCTGAGATGGTAACCGTTATCCACCATCCCGCCTTTCGTAAGCTTTACGAAGAGGAACTCCAACTGGAAGGATTCAATATTCTTGTCTTACCTGAAAGAGATAGCATTAAACAGACAGTGACGATCTACATCGATGCAGAACACAAGGATTCCGAGAAACTGGATATCTCCATACCCTACATAAGCGACTCCATCGAAACGAGCTCAAAGCTTGAAGATCTTAGCTTTGACGAAGTAGCCAATGAGTTTAGAAAGTATAAGAAACTACCGATTGGAAAGGCAAGATCAACAGAATTGGAGTTTAAAGAGAGGCATCTATTCACTAAAGAAGTGATAGGTGCCTGGAAACTTGATCTTGGCTTGTTAAATTATGCTTATTCTGCACCCCACTATTTCTCGCTGATGCTTGCCAGAGCATGTAAACTGACGAACTATCAAAACGTCTTATTGCCATTGATGCAGGACTTTATCTCTAAGCTTCTTTTTGAAAGAGAGGTGGATTTATTCTCTGGGGAAGTGGATCATCGCATGCAGGACACAGATGTCAAAGAGCATGTAATTGCTGTATTTAAACCACTGATCATGGCAAAAAAAACTACTATTCAGGATCGTAAACGTAGCAGCACTGAGACAAGATTATCAGGCTGGAAACCTTACCAAGCTACAAGCACAGAAAAACGTCCAGCGGTTACTGCAAGTAGAACCATGTTCAATCTTGTGCCCTGCGATAGCGGCTTTGAACAGGAATTTGCCTTTGAGTGTGACAGATTAGATGATGTGGAGGCTTTTGCCAAGAATGCAGGTCCTCAAAAAATGACGATTGATTATCTGAAGCCAGATAAGCATAGAGCTCTATATGTGCCCGATTTCTTTGTAAGAGTAGAATCCGGTGACGTTTACCTGTGTGAATTGAAGGGCAGAGAAGATAATCTGGTAGCACTCAAAGCAAAAGCCGCTATTGAATGGTGTAAATCTGCATCTAAAGGAAAAGTGAAATGGCATTACTTGTATCTACCTTATCATCTGTTTCAACAAAGCACTGCAAACTCTCTGGAAGAGCTTGCCCGGGCTTGTGAGCCATCCTTACAGAATTTGATTAAAGAAGGAATAACCGAGCAGATTTATATAGATTTTGACGCTGCCCCAGATACTGATATCGCCGATCCCCTCTTTGATAAGATTCTGAAGATTGGCTCGATACAGTGCATCCCAGAAGATATTCATGAAAGCGTTAGGCAGGCTTTACTAATTCTTGATCATGCGGAAAAGACAAAAATGAACGATTATGCTCATGCATTCCAACCACTTCTTTTCAACCTTGACGATTATGCTATGCGTTTATTAGTAAGTGGGTTACAAAGTAAGATTCCGGCTGATATGTCATGGAGAGAGGCATATTTTATGCCAGATCTTTCAAATGTCTATGATAGGAAAAGAAATGAACTGGAGAAGTTTGGCAGATACCTTAGGGATAATTTGGTCTTTGCACGTTCGATTATGAGGCTTGGGACCTTGCTGTTTTGCTTGAAATATGCTCAGAAAGGTGGATTTGGAGCGAATGGAGTATGGAAAGATGTCGAGAAAGCATACTCTGGAGAAAAGATGGGAGAGCTGTACGCTCTGCTAACCGAGGTGAATGAGTTTAGGAATACCCGTGTTGCTCATGTAGAATTTAAGCTCTCTGATGTTAATGAGGCTTGGGAGAATATTGGGAAATGGGTGAAATGTCTATCAATGATGTGTTAAGACTGCAGGGCGTTAACATTGAAGGTTTTATGTCTTTTAAAGGTTTAAGATAACGATTACTTCATCGATTTTTGATGAGAAGTATAAACAGATACTTTAAATCTAGTTCTTCATGTCAAGCTACAAAAGCTTGACAATATTTACCGAGTAGTTAAAAGGGAAAAATGAATTCGAAATATCTCTTAACTATAATTCTAACAGCATTTGTGATTGTTGGCTTATACCATATATTTGCTGTAA
>JAJBBD010000334.1 GCA_020532355.1 Candidatus Cloacimonadota bacterium
ATACGGTAAGCACTAGCGGAATTAATACCGCAATCCGCTTAAGAATACCCTCCGGTATTACTTCTAACAAACTCATCGTGTCTCCTTGCGGATGGTGCAAACCTCATTTAACATTCAAGCGTTCGTTGGATTTTACCCCTCAACCGTAGCTTATTGTGTCAGTAGAACAACAATCTAATCTTCGTCAAGCAATTTTAGTCAGTTGAGAATGTCAATATGCCAGTAAATCTTATTTTTAAAGTACTTAAGACTCATTAACAAAATTTTTTTCTGCGCCATTATTTGTGAAAATATCTTGCTTTACTTCCAGTACGCCTACTACATTAAACAATCATTAGCGATGGTTCAAGCAGAGATCATCCTATATTTTATGCAGAATCTCGGCGTTAACCTCTACTAGTAATAAGTGAAAGTAGCTTAGGTGGATTAACGCCAAAGTATTCGAAGGTCTGGTTCTGATCGGCTTAAAATATTCATCTATTATCGTTTTGTGCTTGACATTTTTGATTATTATGCGATAATTGGTTTTAATATGGATTTTTTGAGAAGGTAAAGTGAAGAAACTACTGATAATACCCCTGTTATGGTGCTCAATACTAATGGCGGCAAACCCAAGCAGGGCAATGCTATACTCTGCTGTAATACCCGGTGGTGGGCAAATATATAATAAGGCATATATAAAAGCAGGGATTGTTATCAGTTTGCAAGCTTGGAACATAGGAAGGGCAATACACAACAAATCGGAGGCAGATCATTTGCTAAAGAAATCCCATGAATCCAGTAATCCAATGGATATTCTATTTTACAAGGCGCGCTCCGAAGAATTCCACGAAAAGTACACCAGCGATATATGGTGGATTGCCATTACCGCTGCTTTAAGCGTTATTGATGCTTACGTGGATGCGCATCTGGCAGATTTTGACGAGAAAAGAGATACTCTGCATTTAAAATTTGACGAAGGGAAAGTAGGTTTGGAATATAGGTTTTAATAAATTCAGGAGATATATATATGAACAAAGCTAATTTTAGCTTGATGCTAATTTTACTGCTATCTTTCGCCGTATTAAACGCCGGCACCATGACAGTTTCTGAGTTTGAATTGGAAGTATGGCGCTTATCTAATATAGAAAGAGAACGATACTCTTTGCCATCTTTAGCTTATGATAATGGACTTGCAGAGCTTGCCCGTTTACATTCCCGCAATATGCTTAGCTATGGTTTTTTTGCCCATAAGGACCATAATGGCGATGAAGTAGCCCAACGCAGAAGCAAATACTATCCAAATTTACTTATTGTTAGCATAGGCGAAAACTTAGGAAAGTTCAAAAATTCAGCTAAGATTTTCCATCCCCAAGACTTAGTAAATGGGTGGATGCAATCTCCCCGGCATCGGGAAAACTTACTTAATCCTAACTATACTCATCTTGGGATAGGGCTTGTTTTTAAAGGCGAGACCCTGTATGCAACTCAAGTTTTTTCCACACCCATTGCCAAGCTGTTATCACAGCTTCCCAAAAAAATAAATGCAAAGAAGACATATCGGCTTTCTTTTGAATACTTATCTAAGCAAGAAGCTACAAAGCTGTGTGCAACACTTATATATCCAGATAAAAACCTTAGCTATAAGGTATCGGAAGATAAAGAAATGGTAGGGGCACAACCAATACCAATCCGCTGGAAAAGCTCCACGTCATTTGAAGTAGATATTCCCTTTTTAGCTGGAAAGGGGAATTATCAGCTATGCTTTGGTTTTGGCGGAGGATACTATCCAGAAGGGCTAATTCTTAAGGCAAAATAAGCTCTACATACACTGGACAGTGATCTGAGCCCATAACATCTTGGCGAATTCCGGCTTTACTTATCATCTTTAGATGTTCTTTATCCACAAAAAAATAATCTATTCTCCAGCCTATGTTTCGCGGGCGGGCAGCAGTTCTGTAACTCCACCACGAGTATTGATCTGGAGAAGGATCAAAATTGCGATAAGTATCTACCCAACCGTAAGTTACTATTTTATCCAGCCACTGCCGCTCGATGGGGAGAAAACCGGATATCTTTTCATTTTCCTTAGGTCTGGCAAGATCAATTTCTTTATGGGCTGTATTGTAATCGCCCGCCACTAAGATTGCTTTCCCACTTTTGCGCTTAGTTTCCATGAGCTCCAACGCCTTATCGTAGAAACGCAACTTATAGTCCAAACGCTCATCACTCATGGCACCATTGGGAAAATAGATATTGAACAGGATGAAGTGATCATATTCTGCGATGTTGATTCGGCCTTCAGTGTCAAACTCCTCCACGCCAAATTTGTCTTCAAAACTTAGAGGTTTGATTTTGCTGAACAGAGCTGTGCCCGAATAACCCTTTTTTTGAGCATGAGACCAGTATTGATGGTATCCTCCAAGCTCGCTAAGTTGTTCAGGAATTTGATGTTCCTGCAATTTTGTTTCTTGTAAACCAAATATATCCGGATCGTTCTTTCGGATGGTTTGAATAAAATCTTTGTTCATTACCGCCCGCAGACCGTTTACATTCCAAGACCAGATTGTGATTTTCATAAGTTCCTCATTCCAAATTTATACCAATAAACTAAGGCAATAAGCAAGCTAAGCAAATTAAGTGCGATGCTGCAAATGCAAAAATGGTGCTTGACACTATTGGGTTATAGAATATTATGTACTATAGGTCTTTGATTTACATAGGGGGTGACATGGTTTCGACAGGGAATCAGTGTGGTAGAGATGCATGCCGGAGATGCTATCCACTCCGTTAACAAGTAGCAAATGCAAATTAACTGCAAACGATAACTTACTCTTAGCCGCTTAATGCGGTTACGTTCAACCTTTTCGTGCCATCGGGAAAGGATTGGGCGTCGTAACAGTATGGCTGCTCATGCGGGGATTGCCGATATACGCATGCTAAGATTTTCGGCTGGAGCTTTGCGGGTCTGATTGTCTTTACCGCATAGCTTGAGATTTAAAGACAACTAAGCTTGTAGATTCTTTATGGCGCTGTTCTTTGGACGCGGGTTCAATCCCCGCCACCTCCACCAATTTATCTAATCTTAACTATACATACATAAACATACCCGGATACTTAATCTCGACCCTTCAGATTCCATCGAAGTGTTGTCTCAATTAAAGGCTTATCCACTATTTGATGTCGTGGTTTCTTGAAGCTAAAAATCTTCGAGAATATCCCATAATAAAAGCATGTCAAACCACTAAAAAGCCCTCGCAATAATTATACTTGACACTATAGAGGTATTTGTAAAAATACGAACTATCATCTGTGGTGCCTGCCACTTCTGACAAATTCTGACACTACAGTCTGGAGAACACAATGAGAGCAAAATCTACATTAACACTGCTCATAATTGTACTTCTTGCACTTATCTGTAGTAATGGATGGGCTCAGGAATATCCGGAAATATTCTTCCTGCGCGGATATCATTTCTTTGCTTCGGGAGGTCCGGATTGGTCTGATTATGAATCCTCAACATTTTACTCGCAGGATAATAATCCGCTTTGTATCGATAGCTTGCACTATGTTCACATTTTTGAAGACGCATCACCGGAATTCAATGTGCATATCGATGAGATTCGTCCCTTTGATGGAGATATGGAGCTTCATCCCGATTACTTCATCGTTAGAAGCCCGATTAAATTGTTCTACGGGATGCCAAAATATCGCATTAGTAAGATTAGTTATGATGGCTACTATTTGGAAGATTGCCTAATCGATTCGCTTGAATCGGGAGATTATTTCTTGAAGGCTTGGCACTTTTACGATAATAATATGCGCAATAGTGGCACGGTAATCAAATACTACGATCCCGTATCCTACCAAAAGATAGAAAACATTCTTGATCTGCGGGGTCGCAGAGTGGAAGAATACCATTACAGCTCTACCGATTCATTAGATTGGCAAGCCACAGGGCGCATTTTCTACGAGTATGAAACCCAGCCTTTCTCCGAAAGTAGAGAATACGAGAAGTACGCTCAGTATATGCCGGGCTATATTCTCGATCTATTGGATAGTATCGGAGCCATCTATGTGAATAATAACTATCCCATCAGCACCATGACCTTTCAGTTTACCGATTCTTACGGAATGTGGATGGAGCCTTGTGAGTCCAGCGTCTCTTATGAACAGATTCCTGAAGAAGAATATGTCTGCATTTCCATTCCCCAATATATGTTAGATACTCAATTTTGTTTCAACGCAGAAGGACTTCTAACGCAACTAAACCAAATTGAAGATTTACCCACATACACCTTTTATTACGATCTATCAAACCCTTTATCGCTTCCTCATACTCCCCAGATTCCAAGTATTCATGTAAATATTGGACCCAATCCGGTAAAACAAACAGCTACTCTGCGCTACTCTCTGGCAAAAGCTTCTCCCCTATCGATAAGTACATACAACATCAAGGGGCAGTTACTTAAAAGAGAGTGTCATAACAATTTTGCACAAAGTGGCGAAGTAATTTGGAATCCTACCGATGCCAAGGGCAAAACTCTGAGCAATGGGATATATCTGATCCGAGTTGAAGGAGAAGGATTTGGTATTACCAAAAGATTGATAGTAAGTAAATAGCGGTTTTTATAGCCTAGATATACTTTCAATTCAAAAAAGCTGGACAGATTGAGGCAATCCAAAAAGATGACGCTATATTGACGGCAGATACTGCCAATCAACAGGCTAAAGCCTGAATAAACCATATCATCTGGGAGGATGAATGCCTTTAACACCTGAGGCCA
>JAJBBD010000335.1 GCA_020532355.1 Candidatus Cloacimonadota bacterium
TGCTAATGCTAAACTAAAAGTGTACCAGTTATAGCAGCCTGCTAAACAAAAAGTGTACCACCTCAACACAAAAACCCTATACAATGAAGATTGTCAAAAAATCGTTGTATTGGGGGAAATAAAGGTGATAGAGATGGTACAGTATGATTATATCAGATTTTTGTATTATAACCAAAATAAAAGTAAGCGTGCAATAGCTAGGGAGGTAGGTGTCCATCGCAATACAGTAACGAAGGCTATAGAGAATCCAGAACAAAGATATAATTTAACTGTTGAACGTGATAAACCAGTTAACCATAGTATTATAGACAGAGTTAAATGGCTAATAACAGATAATCAGGTCAAGCCCAAAAAGCATCGTCTAACCAAGACTCGCATGTATAATCTCTTATGTGAAGAAGGTTATAAAGGAAGTTATTCCGCCTTCACTTATTTAACAAGACAAATCGAAGAAGAGTTCAATATCAACTCAAAAGAAGCATATCTTAAACTGAATCCTATCAAAGGAAGCATGCAGGTTGATTTTGGCGAAATGGTGGTGATGCACAATCAGGTGCCCAGGAAAGTTTATGTCTTTTGCGCTAAGCTCTGCTATAGCAAGATAGAGTTTGTTATAGCTTATCCCTATCAACGTACAGAATATTTCTTTGATGGACTAAATTCGGCATTTGCCTTCTTCGGCGGTGTGCCCCGCAAGGTTATTTTCGATAATTTAAAACCAGCTGTAAAAGAGATATTAGAAGGACCAGATAGAGAACTGCAAGAAGAATTTCTGAAATTTAAGTCCTTTTACTGCTTTGAAGCTATATTTTGTGGTCCAGGAAAGGGGAATGAAAAAGGAATGATCGAGAATTTAGTAAAATACGTAAGGAATAACTATTTCCTTCCCTATCTCGAATTTACCGACTTTGAATCGCTCAACAGCAGACTGTTAAAAGAATGCCAGCAAAGACTGGAAAAAGGCATCCATAAAGGTGAGGCTTGGACTAAATTGGTTCTTATGGAAGAGTTTCTTCCTTTTGAGGAGGTTTATCAATATGCCCGTATTACGAGCTCCTCTGTTGATACCTATCAATTGATTCATGTAGATAGAAATAGATATTCCGTTCCAACTAGGTATGTGGGCAAGAAAGTCCAAGTTAGGATCTATCCCTTTAAGATTATCGTTAGCTACAAGGGAGTGGTAATCGCTGAACACAACCGGCTATTTGGTAGGGACAAAGAATGTCTGAACCCCTACCACTATCTTGCCCTTCTCCAAAAGAAAGCACGAGCTTATGATCAGGCTAAAGTGATACAAGATTGGAAGTTACCAGCAATTTATGAAGAATATCATAGGCAGCTGAAAGCGCATAGTCAATCAAATTCAAAAGGAACCAGGGAATTTGTTGATATCTTAAAATTAACAGAAAAGTACGGGTTGGGCACTATCGGTAAAATCCTCAAGAAATTAGATGAAACGGGCCAGTATAGCTATCAAGCAGTGTTGAGCCTACTGCGCTGCCAAACAGAGTGTACCAGGGGTACAAGGCCGTTAGCAGAAGAACATTTACAACACCTTAAGATAGGCGATATCAAGACAAGCCATCTCCCGCTATCAGCATATGACAGCCTTGTCGGGGAAGGAGGATGCGCATTATGACTGATATGCTAAAAACAAAACTTAAGACTTGTCGCCTTTCAGGTATCGGCGAGCATTACGACCGCATTGTTGGTGAAGCCAATGAGAGGAGCTGGAGCTACGACTCCTTTCTTGAAGCACTATTGGATTGTGAGATTGTTACGAGGGAGAACAGTCGCTTCCAGAGGCTGCTCAAGCAGGCTAAATTCCCTACACTGAAAACAATAGACCAGTTTGATTTTCCCCAAGCACCATACCTGTCTAAAAGGGATGTAATGGATCTCTTTGATGGTCAGTTTATTGTCGATAGGGCTAATCTTTTATTTTTAGGAGCTCCAGGCACAGGGAAAAGCCATATTGCAACTTCATTAGGGGTAGAGGCCTGTAAACAGGGGAAATCTGTTGCCTTCTATACTGCGGCAACTCTTGGAAACCTACTGGTAGAAATGCAGGATGAGAATCAATTAAGTAAGTTCATGAGCAAACTTAAAAAGGTTGAGCTCCTTATCATTGATGAATTAGGATACGTTGAACTATCACATCAAACTACCCAGCTTATGTTCCAAGTTTTCTCCGAAAGGTATGAAAAGGGCTCAATTATTGTAACCACGAACCTTGAGTTTGCAGAATGGACCAGTATATTTCATGACGAAAGGATGACCGCAGCCATACTCGATAGGTTGATTCACAATAGCAAGATTCTGCTCTTCAATGGTGAAAGTTACAGATATCGGCTTCAGAAGAGTAACCAGCAAAGCTCATAAGAACCAATGTGTTCATATGCCCCTTCATTGTTCCTTGGCAAATGAATAAAGATTAAGGATGTGGATATACCTCAGCTATGGATTCTGATGGATAACTCTGTAGAGTTACCCACAGACTCCACAACTGATTGGACAACGTTTTACGTTGCCCACATACCCACAACCTCTACTACTACGTTTTATTTAAACAATTACAACAATAAGAATTGAGTAGTTTCAAAATGGAAGTTATTCTTAAAAATAGCTGCTACTCATAATTTAAAAGGTGTATTTATTTTTTCTTTTAGTGGTACACAATTAAGTTAGCAGGGTGGTACACTTTTCGCTTGACAAAAGCAAGAGACTTAGAACACAGTTTAGAGATATGCTAGAGGCCTTTAATACATCATTAGGTGCAGGTAAAAACGTAGTCGACTCTTTTCATACTGTATATGGGGACCTAAAGGTACAATATGATGAA
>JAJBBD010000336.1 GCA_020532355.1 Candidatus Cloacimonadota bacterium
AGCGTTTTTGGGGCTACTATCCTTCCCGATAAGAGTCATTATGGTTTTGGTGAAAGTCATTATCAAAATAATGGAGTATCACAAAGCATGATTCATATCGAATCAACTTCAGTCTTTGGACGTCTTGAATATGTGTTTGAAAACGTTGAAACAGTACAAGCTGACACGACTAGCACAGAAACACGATTCTAGTTTTTAATGAAGCGAATACTTATAGTAATTGTATTAAGTACAATTTTCGTTACGTGTTACGCTACCGGATTGGGTTATGCCCTTTCCGGTGGTGGAGCACGGGGCTTTGCCCACATCGGAATTCTTAAGGTTTTGGAGGAAGAGGGAATTAAACCTGATTATGTTACGGGAACAAGTATTGGAGCTATTATCGGCTCATTCTACGCTTTAGGCTATACCGCTGTAGAAATTGAAAGCTTAGCTGTTTCAATAAATTGGGATGAACTAATGTTGGATAATGTATCCCGTGGTGATTTGTATGTAGGACAAAAACGTTGGACACCCTTTGGAAATGCAGTTCTAGAACTTGATGATGGCTGGAATCCTAAACTCCCCACCAGTTTGTATCGTGCTAACAGTCTTAATCTCAAATTGTTTGAACTATATGCTCCAGCATCTAATATTAGAGACTTTAACCTCCTGCCAATAGCGTTTTCTTGTGTTGCAACAAACTTACAAGATGGAACACCCAAAATCTTCAATTCCGGCTCTTTAATGCAAGCTGTACGAGCCAGCCTATCCGTGCCAAGTTTGATGCAACCCTTTAGAGTTGGCGAAGACATCTATATTGATGGAGGAATTTCCCAGAATCTGCCTATCGAAGAAGTAAAAAACATGGGAGCCGATAAAGTTGTTGCAATTAAAGTGAATTCATCTTTACGCAAACAAGATAAGTTGGATTCAATGATTGATGTATTAGATCAAACCATTAACATTGGGATCACTAGCAAACTAAATGAAAACATCGATGAATGTGATCTCCTCTTAGAGCCAAACTTGCAAGAGTATACTTCTCAAGATTTTAAGCATGCAGCACAAATCATCCAGATCGGTGAGGAATATGCTCGCTCAAACATCCAAACAATCCGCAGTTTTATAGAAACTACTTCTTATAACTCTTCGCATAAAAATGATTCAAAACTTGATATTGACAAACATTTCTACAGAATCTCAAGAGCCGAAGCAATTGGTAATAAGCGCGTAAGCCTAACCAAGATAAAAGAGTATCTCGGCTTAGAAATACCAGGAGTATACTCTGCAGGGTATATATCTCAAGCTTTTCGCCGTGCACTTAATTCTCAGTTTTTTACTATTATCTACCCAGAATTGATTCCAGATTCTGAAGATTCGTTTGTCCTAAAAATTCACGTTCACGAGCGTCAGCCCAAATCGATAGCATTAAATAACGCTTATAACAACGAATTAAAGCTTACTGCAAGTGCAATATTGAGTATAGATAATATCTTGTTGAAAAATTCTAGGTTGCTAACTCAGGTTATTCTGGGTGGTAAAAATGAATTGAATATAGACTACGTTAAGAACTTTGGTGAGTTCTGGGGCATATATTATCGCATTTTCCCCTTTATCAATGAAAAGACCCTCTATTCTTACAACGATGATCATTTCCAGGTAAGTAGCTCAAAATCTCTTGAATGGGGAGCTACCTCTGGGATTGGCGTTTTTACTTATCACAACATTATTGCCGAAGCTTTTTTGTATTATAGCAATACTAGCCTTTACCGGGGAATATCGGAGACTGATGTCTCGTTAAAAAACTATCATGTGAGTGGCTATGGTTTCAAGGCTTATTATGAAAGTTTGGATGATTATATGTTCCCCCATAAAGGGGTTGTGGGGATGGGTAAATTCAATTTCTCTTTCAATAATAATATGTCGGATTTTATCTACAGCAATTTTAAAGGCAAAACTGAGGCATATATTCCCATAAATAATTCCCTGTCATTACATGGTGGCATAAGCGTGGGCAGCTATTTTAAAGATCAAACATCGCAAAAAAACGATCCTTTCACGATTGGTGGTATGGACGGCTTTAAAGGCTACTCTCTTTACGAGATAAGTGCACCCTATTTTCGCATTATGCAATTTGGGATTAATTCGGAACCCTTTAAAAATATCTTCATCCAAGCTGGAATTCAGGGTTTAAGCTATAGTGATGAGGAATTTATTGGTAGCAAGTTTAGCGATGAATATTGCTATTATGCAGGAATTGGTATAAGACCCTATCGCATTCCTATGCGCTTGCAATTTGCTCTAAACGAAAGGGATACCATAAACACTATGTTCTCAATTGGTTACGATGCAGATATCTTCCAATTCTCCCGCAAATAGCTCTCCCCTATTCACAATTTGATCATTTCTCTCTAGGTTCATCAACACAGAAATAATTCGAGATTTGATACCATTATCAAATGCAAGAGTCATATTTAGATCCTTGAACAAATAATCCATTGAATTGAATTGAATTGAGCTGAGTTAAGCTCCGATTATCATCACGAGGTTTTTTCTTAACCCCACCATTTTTTGTTATATCTATTTATTGCCCAATTTTATGTACAACGCTTTTTTATTATTCATCACCTCACTCTCCTTGTTTCAAGCCATACATAGCGTGGGTTTATCCCGAGATTCTCCCTTATCGATATGATGATGGTAGCCTAAACTTGCCTTAACTCTCCGTAAAAGTATCAAGAAGGAGGTTTGCATTACAGTTATTGCAAAAAACACAAGAATAGCTAATCATGGCTACATATAAAAGCACCTGTTTTATTTTTTCTGTATGGGCAAATCTCTTATATTGATTGCTCAGCATTCAAGCCCGAATCATACAAATTGTTCCACCCTGCCCGTAGGAGAAAATAGGAATGAAATGCGTATTTATATCGTAACAATAATGGTGTAAATACTACAGATCGTTCAATACAATTTCTCCATCTATCATAGTAAACAACGATCTTGCTTCCAGCCAATATTCTTCGGGCAGTTTGCGATAATCTTCTATAACGATAAGATCTGCCAAAAAACCTTTAGCAATCTTACCCCGTAAATGATGAGAACAAGAGGCAGTCGCAGCGCCGATAGTATAACCAGCTATAGCCTCATTAACGCTGATGCTTTCTTTTTCATTTAAGGTTTCTTTGTGGGGATCTGTATCATGTTTGCGTTTTATGGCACTATATATCCCCAAGAAAGGATTTATGGTTTCAATAGGGGCATCCGAACCAAAAGCATAGGGTATTTGAGCTTGTAGCATGCTTCTAAAGGCATATACTTCCTCGATTATGTGCTCCCAAGAATTATGAATCATAGGAATATCGTTGGCGATATGTACTGGTTGCAAACTAGCAAACAGATTTGATTTCTTCAAATCCGCAATATCGCACAGCCTAATAGATTGAACGTGCTCAATACGATGGAATAGATTCCGATATTGGGGATTCTTCCGTAATCTTAATACGGTATCTATAACTTGACGCACACACCGATCTCCAATGGCATGAATCGTACTGGCAAAACCAGCTTGGGCGGCCTTTTCCATAACATCGTATAGTTCTTCATCTTTATAGCGAAGAATTCCCCGATTGCTTGCATCCATTGGATACGGTTCAAACATTGCTGCCGTAAGCGAACCCAATGAGCCGTCTCCAAATAACTTAAGCCCTCCTATTTTAAAGAATTCGTTACCCTCATAACTTCTTTTTTCTGCAGAAATCATCATATCCAACTCGTTAGATTGGAAGTGCCAACATGTTCTAAAGCGTGAGCCTTGCTTTTGTGCTTCTTGCAATAACGAGGCACTTTGATGCGATTCCATTGCATGAAAACCCACCAAGCCAAATTTATAGATGCCGTTAACCGTCTCTTTGATGCCATCAACAATGGCATACATAGGAGGAGCTTTAACAAAGGGGTCAATCATTTCTGTAGCAGTTTCAAATAATACTCCGCTAAGTGAGCCATCGGGCATTCTTTCAAATCTTCCCCCTGGAGGATCTTTGGTGTTTCTATCCCATCCCGCTATTTGTAAGGCTTTACTATTTAATAATTTGGCATGGTAATCTCTACTAAATAACGCTACCGGTCGATCTGGAAATACTTTATCTAAAACTGATTTATTCAAAGCTAAGGGATCAGTTAATTTATTACGATTCCATCCTCCCCCTAAAATCCACTGCGCAGGCCAAGTGAGATACTCTCTATACCTAATCAATTCGGACTCGATATCCTCAATACTGTGGCAATTGAGGAGGTTGACCAATATTCGGGATTTTGAAAGCTCTACAAAATGAGTATGCGCATCGGTAAAAGCTGGTAATAAGCATCTTTGATTAATGTCTATTTCTTCTGTGTTTATATTAGCTAACTGTTTGCACTCATTAAGAGTGCCAACGTGATATATAATGTTGTTTATAATTAAGACAGCATTTAAGCCCTCATAACCATATACATAGGCATTGTATAATATAATATTCATGATATTCTCCTAATTGCTTCTTTTAAAAGCTCATGAGGTACTGCGTAGTTTATTCTAAGATAATCTTTTGTCATATCTCCAAAAGCGCTTCCTGGAACCGTTAGAACTCCTTTGTGTAGCAAATCTTCTGCTTTTTGCATATCGTTAGTGGTTAACAGCATAGCATAGGGTGTTGCGCTTGGAAGATGATATATGAAATCAGAAAAGTTATCGACTACGATTCTTCGGTTGATATCTAAAGCAGACCTAATATCTTGAGGTATTTGCGGGTTATTGAGCGCAAAAATGGAAAGCTTTTGAGCAAGCCAGGCTGGGCACGTAGATATATATTGTTTTAGTTTTGTTGCCGCTTCAACTAAACGTGGATGAGAACAAAGCCAACCTATGCGCCAACCACTCATTAGGTGAGACTTGGATAATCCTCCAATTCGTATAACTCGATCAAAAATGTTATAATCTATAACTTCGACCGGTTTGGTATATACTTCCTTATAAATTTCATCTACAATTAGGATTATCCCCAAAGAGTTTAGTATTTCACTTAGTTTCGTGGCATCAGATTTATTAAGACAATATCCAGTAGGATTTGAGGGAGTACTCATTAGTAGGATTTTTACGTTTTGCAGTCTATTTTGCCAAAGATCCCAGTCTATCGTGCAAAAATCTTCTGCAAATGGCAACCTTATCACCTGCCCCATAGCCAAGTTTACTAAGGATGGATAGGCAGGATAATCCGGATCTGGAATGGCAACCTTATCAAGGGGATTAACCAAAGCATGAAGTGCAATGTATAGCGCTTCCTCGGCGCCATTACAAACACATATACATTTCGCTGATGTGTTATATGTTTGAGCAATGACATCGCGCAAATCATCTAAACCGGCATTGGCTGTATACCGCGGTTGGCCATCTTCAAGAAGCTTTATAGCATGCTCTGCTAAGGTTTTTGGAAAAGCAAATCCCAATTCGCCTAAAGCAAGATTTATGCATTGGGGTCCAGCTTCTGACATAAGCTTGCGTAAAAGAGAAATTTGAATTTCCGCTAAACGCTCAGATTCAATCCAAGTTGTGTCTAAGTTCACGTTCTAGTACTACTGCTGCATCAGTTTTTTCATCCCGATACTTAATAATAATCGGGCAATATACATGGAATTTGGAATTACTTTTCAGGCTTCTAGATCCAGGCACAACTACTGCATTTTTGGGAATCCTGAAACTGTTGTTTTCATCTTTGGCGAGAAATATCTCGTTTACGCTATCGTAGATTGGCGTAGAAGCATTAATGATCGTTCCCGAAGCTATAACAGCTTTTTCGCCGACGATTATTCCTTCGTAAATCCCACTATTACCGCCAATAAATGCATCGTCCTCAATTATTACCGGACGTGTGCCAATGGGCTCTAATACTCCGCCAATCATGGCTCCCGCCGAAAGGTGTACTCTCTTTCCAATTTGAGCACACGATCCAACAAGGGCATGAGAATCAATCATGGTTTCCTCATCTACCCAAGCCCCAATATTGATATAAGAGGGAGGCATAATAGTAACTCCTGGAGATATGTATGCTCCCCTTCGCACCGAACTGCCTCCGGGTACAATACGAATCTTATCATCTATTGAAAATATCTTTTCGGGCATAGTGTTTTTTTCGAAAAAGCTTTTACCGGAATATGCCTTCACTTCGATAAGCACCCCCATTCTAAAGCCTAACAGAATACCCATTTTTACCCAAAGATTCACAGTCCAATTACTATCATTAGGATTACAAGAGCGTATTTCTCCAGAATCTAGTGCAGCAATAAAACTATCAAACAGCAAAATATCTGCTTCGCTATAAACTCTTTTGGGCTCATTATATAATTCAATAATCTGTTGTTTCAGCTTCATCACATATCCTTTAATGCTTGTTTAATTCTTTCTAAAGCCGATAGTAATACACTGCGAGGCGTGGCAAAGTTTAACCTCATAAAGCCAGTTCCCTCTATACCAAATGAAGTTCCGGGATTAAGCGCCAACCTTGCCTTTTGGATGAAAAAATTATTTAATTCCTTATCCCCTAATCCCAGTTCTCTGCAATCTAACCATGCTAGATATGTGCCATTGCATTCTGCCATCGAGATGCTCTGTATTTCTTCCAAGAAAAAGTCTCGCACAAGATCACGGTTTTGTTTAAGGTAGTTCAAAAGAGCTTCCAACCAATGCTCTCCTTTCAGGTAGGCAGCGGTAAAGGCGGTTATGCCAAAGCTGTTTCCCATAAATGTGTGAAGACTGTTATTCAACTCATTCAGGGTTTTGCCAATTTTATTGTCTGGTGCAAACATAACTGCCGTGGCAAGACCGGCAAGATTGAAGCTCTTGGCTGGTGATATTCCCGTAATTACATTATCTCCGCCAAAACTGGCTATGGATTGATGTTTGTTTGGGGCAAACACAATGTCTGCATGAATCTCGTCGCTAAATACCATCACTTCATGCTTGGTACAGATTTGGTGAATTTTCTTTAGCTCATCGTAAGAAAATACCTTTGATACTGGATTGTGGGGATTGCATAACACAAACATTTTTACCTGTGCAGCCTTATGCTCAAAATCGTCCCAATCAATTTCGTAAGTATTGTTGCGAGAAATCAAAGGATTGGTGAGTAAATTTCGAGAATGCTCTATAATCGTACTAAAAAATGGAGGATACACCGGAGTTTGGATTAAAATAGAATCGCCGGGTTTTGTCTGGCTCAATACCGCTATAGCCAAAGCAGTCATAATACTTGGAACATTAATAACTTTTTGCCCTACTGTATCCCAATTATACCGCTTTTGAATCCACTTACGAATGGAAGCATGAAAATCGTGATCAGGGAAGTTATATCCAAATATTGGGTGTTGTATGCGTTTGATAAGAGATTCAGTTATCTCTGGCGCAACAGCAAAATCCATATCCGCCACCCAAAGTGGGATTATGTCTTCTTTGCCATAGATTATTTTGAGGGCATCATACTTAAAGCACCCAGAATGTTTGCGTTCAATTACTTGATTGAAGTTCATCGGTTGCGCTTGCCTTTAGATAATCCAGGATTCCTTGCATCTTTTCAGGTATCGTAGCTTGAGGGGCTAGATCTGCAATATTGAGAATAATCTCTAAAATGTTAGGAAAAGAGGCATTGGTTACATAGCTTTTTTCTCTGCCCTTATCATCCAAGTATCTAATGCTAAAATAGAATGTAATCTTGCGATATAGCTCTAAGGCTAGCACATCCTTATAGGCTATTTGAATGGGTTTTTTAGCTATAAATCCCAAGCGTAGATGTGAGGATTCAAAAGTTACACTATTTAGAGCAGTAGCTTTCTTCAAAATTGAATCCAAGCCAACAAAACCGATAGCTATTGGCAATATTTTAAAAAAGATTGGAGTCTCACTTGTAACATATTGCATCATGAAATATATGCTATATATCATTATTGCTAATGAGATAGCTATCATAAACCATCGTAGCCAAGGTTTATGCCGATAACAGATAGGAATCTTATCTCTAATATATTGCAGCTTTATTTTATGCGACATTTATATTCCTTGTATAGCTTTCGCACGCTTTCAAGTATTATCTCTGATGCCGGCACCACGTCCGATAGGTTAATTTCCTGCCCATCACCGTGAAAATCGCTACCCGCCGTCATATAAAGTCCATTGTTTTGTGCTGTTTGAATAAACTCATCTACTTGATACTGGAAATGATCAGGATGCCACACTTCCAGTCCATCGATGCCAAAGCCAATAAACTCCTGAACAAAATCTGGGTTGCTAAGTTTTCCCGGATGAGCAACAATCGCTAACCCACCTGCTTGGTGAATTATATTTATAACATCCAAAACGCTTTGTTCCGGTTTGGGCATAAAAGCCGGTTTGAAGTTACCGATATATTTATCGAATGCCTCATTCTTGTTGCGGACATATCCTTTTTGGATAAGCACTTGAGCAATATGAGGACGCACTATCAGATCTTTAGCGCCAGCCATTGCCGCAACCTCTTCGATGGTAATATTCATTCCCAGTTTAGCAAGTAACTCAATCATTTTAATGGCTCTGGTTCTTCTGCCTTCATGATACATTTTTGAAAGATCTTTTAGGGCTTGGTTATTAAAATCACAGCCATAAGCTAAAATGTGTACGTCCTGACCCTGATGCATCGAGCTTATCTCCATGCCAGGAAGGATGTGAAGCGGTGCTATTACAGTGGGTAACTCTGTATAGGCATCGGCAGTATCGTGATCTGTGATTGAGATCAAATCCAGCCTAATTTTTTTTGCATGGTTAACAATTTGTGCTGGACTAAAAGCTCCATCGGATGCGCGCGTATGCAAATGCAAATTGATGCGCCTAATGTCATTTATTTCTTTAATTATCATAATCGTATTTATCTATTGACTAAAATGCATAAGTACAAAAATCGTCAATAGATTTCTTTTCTGATGGAGCTTAAGATGCACTATGATCCGCTCAAAGACAAGCTAGCTGTTTATGTGGAATTATTCCCAGCATTTCGGAATTTGTTTTACTTTATGTTGGATGTATTGCTACTCCGCCAACGCTATATAAAAAGAGAGATTAATCGCTATTTTGATGATGGGTTTTCTTTTTTTGACGCTGGAGCTGGGTTCTGTCAATACAGTGATTATATCTTAACCAAATATCCCGCAGCAACTGTTCGTGCTGTTGATCTTAAAACAGATTATCTGCGCAACTATGCATCTGTTGCAGGAAATAGATTTTTATACAGTTATGCAGATCTACAGGAATACATTCCCCCAGAAAAATATGATATGGCAGTAGCAATTGATATTCTGGAACATATCCAAAATGATAATGCTGTATTGAGAAATTTACATAACTCATTGAAAGATAAAGGTGTATTAATTATTTCCACCCCCAGTGACCTGGATGAAGCAGCAAAATTCACTTCAGAACATGTGCGTCCTGGATACAATAAAAAGAAGCTGGAAGAAAAATTGATCAGCAATGGTTTCAAGATACTTTCATCCGTCTATTCGTATGGTTTCTGGGGTGCAATAAGCTGGAAATTATTACTAAAATTCCCACTAACACTATATAACAGGAACAAGATATTCGCTTTATTATTACCCATATACTATGCTATTGTATTTGTTCCGGCTCAGATAATGATGCTTTTAGATTTGGCCTTTTACAATCCCCAAGGAACTGGAATTATTATTACTGCCAGGAAAAAGCATTGACAGATATGTATGTATTGATTGTATTAAAATTATCCTTATAGCTAAAGGAGGTAAGATGACTAATAAGAGATCTGCTAATCGAAAGAATAAAAAAGAGTTAATACTCGAAAAAGCAATTGAGGTTTTTGCTCTCAAAGGTTCACAGCAAACTACCATTGCCGATATCGCCAAAGCTGCCAAAATAGCCCAGGGTACGGTATATGTGTATTTTGATAGCAAGGAAGCTCTGCTGAATGAATGTATGCAAGAGATCATAGCTCCTATTCTACAATCTATTATTGATGAAACAAAAAGTATTCCAGATACTATGGATCGCTTGTTCGAGTTCTTTGTGCAACACATTTCCTTAGTACAAGAGAAACCCTTTATTGCCCGTTTCTTAACTATAGAAGCTCGTCAACATGAAGATTTCTATACTGCTTTTCCAGATTATAATCCCTTAAAAAAGTATGTTGATTATGTGGAAAGCAGCGCAAAACAAGCCATAACTGAGAAGCGCATTCGTAATATTGACACTAAGGCTTTTGCTATGCTTATTGTAGGCGCTATGGATTATGCTATGTCTCAATGGTTTATACACGGAAATGAGTTGGATATATCTAGTATAGCCGTAAGCATTCGCGATATTTTAAAACATGGAATAAATGAATAGGTTCTTTTTACTTTTAGCTTTAGTATCAGTAGTTTATTTAGATGCCCAAGCTTTACCTTTTTATGCAAATTGGCAATCTTCGAACACTATCTATTACGACTCCGCCCAGGTAAACAAAGAACTTAGTTGGAATGAGCTATATAGAGCAGAATTTGGTTTACGCAACCTAGTACATAAAGGCTTTAAGCTTAATCTAGCACTCTCTACCGAACAATTTTTTGATGAAAGTCACATAAAACTTCATACAATGCGCATTGAGGGCAAGATCTCGCCTTATTGGAGCTTGGAAGCCGGCACATACGAACATGGTTTTGGCGGAAACTTTGAGATGGATAATCAGCCTGTTCTGATGCGCGGATATCAACACTTCAATTATCAGATTATGAGGATGAATTCTTTGGCAGTCTCCTACAACCCAGAATCCTCAAATAATATAAAGATAAAACTTGATCTTGGTGGAAATACCCACAATCAAAGTTCTGGAGTCATAAACTGTACACTTACCGGTAAATCTTATACGTTTAATGCCTCTCAGGAAGTACGGACAATGGATAATCACTGGCGTACTCCAGTAACTATTACTGGTATAGATATTGTTAAGTATGGTAAAAAAGGCTACGTAAGGGCGAATTCCGCTCTTGCCATTCTTCCCCAATGGGATTCAACAGACGCACATCATGAATTATTTGGTCAAACTGAAGTTTTATATCAGCTTAGTGAAAACATGCTTCTTGGCATTGGAGCATGTTTTACGTCCAAAGAATATGCTCCCCAAAGAATACAACGTTATCAATTGCGAATAAAACAGATGCTTTCACAAAGAATAGATCTGGTTCCGCTAAGTCAGATTAGCATTTTGGATAACAACAAAATTTGGCAACAACGCTTAATCTTGAACTACAATCCTCTACAAAGATGCAACATAGCTATTTATTATGATTACAGCCATTTTGAAGCATCAGAAGGCAGACACACGCTCGGTATTTCGCTCGATTTTGGGCTTGATCTGTCTTCTGCCCCTGATAATCGCAGGATGTAAGCTTTTCTCCCCAAGCGCTACAGAAGCTCCGATCGTTGTTTTGACTTTCGACGATCAGCATCTATCGGTGTATGATGTTGCATTCCCCATAATGCAACAGTATGGATACCGTGGCACAAACTTTGTAAATAGCGGAGCTCTAGCTAAGCAGGAGCGTATGGATTGGCATCATATAGTAGAATTGGAGAAAGACTATGGATGGGAAACAGGTGGACATACCCTTCTTCATGAACAGCTTAACCAATTAGATTTGAATGAAGCCGAAGAAAACATTTGCCAAGATTTTCAGAACTTAATTGAGCATGGTCTCAAACCCGAATCATTTGCCTTGCCTCGTGGTCAGTGCCCCAGCCAAGTGTATCCCATAATCCTGAATAAATATAAAAACATTCGTGGTAGTAGCGATTTTGCCATGTACGTCCCCATCGATAGAAAATCTTTGGGTTATCTCGCTTTTCAAACCGGGTGGAGTGCAGAACCAGTAAAACGCAGAATTCTGCGTGGCATTGCCAATAACGAGGCACTTATTATTATCGGATTTCACCATTTTGATGCAGAAGAATATCAAGATTCCTGCTCATCAAGTGTATTTGAAGATATCTTGGGATTTTTGCACGCTATGAACATACAAGTTTTACCCCTCAAAGAAGCCATAGATAAAGCTATTGCCACATCTCTCTAATTGTTTCAATACTCATCAATTTACCCTGATTGCAGCCTGCAAACAATAGCATATAATTACACATTTCGCTTGACGGAAACACTAAGTACAGATTAATAACCATTAAAATCATATTTAGAAGGAAAGCTGATGAAAAAACTAAACCTATGCCTTATCCTATTCTGTATCCTTATTGGATTGGCTGCAGAAGAGGTGATAGATGGATCTCCAATCCGCTTTAGCTTGTTAAAAGCACTTGATTATGAGGTAAACCTTACAACTGGAACAAGCATCGGCCGCCTTTATGTTAGCGTAAACTACGAATTATCTCAAAGTGATTTGTTGAATACAGATTATTATAGTTTCTTTCTCAATTCGAATGCTATCATTGAGCATGTTAAGTTAAATGGAGTAGAAACCAGATATAATATTACTACTAATCTACATCCCAAGCACTTTATCCCAGAACTTATTCAACCAGAATTGATTGAAGAGGATTCGGAAGTCAACTGCTACTCATTTGATGCGGCTCTATTTGAAGATCTTCCTCAAAATGTTGCCGTAACTTTAGAATACTGGCTGCCATTGCCTGCATATTCGCTGCAAGAAGATGGGCGTGAAGCTATCATGATTGGCACCATTCCCTTCTTTTACCCGCGCAATATCATTGAGAGTTCAAAAGTGAACGTTAATATTATTACTCCCATCTTTCATGGGATAGATTCGGCTATTAACACTCAAGATACTGGTGGCATCAGAAGAATCTATTCCAATTTTGTCGATATCCCTCAAGAAACAATCAAGCTAGATATTTATAAGCTAAATTAGCTCAGTTCGGTAGAGCAACTGATTCGTAATCAGTAGGTCGGGGGTTCGAATCCCCCATTTAGCTCCAGGTCTACATCAAGGCGGTTATCTATTCCGCCTTTTTTTGTGCATATTTCTAAGCATCTTTTAATTCAACACATTATGTAGATCAGCGTTAACTACAAGCTTCAATCAAGAACTATCCAATATATCTATTGACAAAATTTGTTTTCCGCGTTCATGTGCACAAAAATTAATTCATTAAAATTCATCAAGACTCCAATACTAGAACAGAAGAGGAAAAGAGGTTATTATGAAAAAATTGCTCCTGGTTTTTGGTCTGTTACTGTTTGCAACTTGTATCTTTGCACAACGAGGTTTGTTTGATATTGCCTACGGTGATTCCATTATTACAACCATCACAAATCTTGAAGCCAAAGGCTTCGATGTACAGCAAGAAGGGCGCACTTATCTCGTTAGTTCGCAGAACAATAGTGAACTGCCCTACATCAAGATTTATACTAGCAACGATAGTTTATTTGTATATGAATGGGGATTGCACTATAATTTGAATGCTACAGCCCAAACAGAATCGCTCATTATTGCTCAGATGGTGGAACTACACGGTGATTATGACGTGCGCAATGATTATGATTATGACTATATCTGGTATTTGAATAACGACAGAGCTATTTATGTATATATTGTATCCGATGATAGACTAATTATTGAATACACTTTCGGCAATTGGGATGATGACGATTTTTATTATTACTACGATTTCTATTGAGTGCAAGATAGGTTCTCCTGCTGATCTGCTCTTTTAGCAGCTTATATTAAAGGTTTTAAAGAGCATTGTATATTGGTTTTAGAAACCAAAAGAAATCTTTAGTCATTTCTATTTCTCCTATATTTTTCTCTAACTGCGTGCTCTCTTCTCGCTCTCTATTTTCCCTCATAATGCCCTCATGTCATGAGGGGATAACGAGGGAAAATTTAGCAAAGATAACGGGGAAAAGGAAAAGAAATATTCATTTTGTCCGGTATTTGTCCACCATATAGATAGTGAGAGATCAAAAAAAATAGGAGAACACAAAAATGAAAGTAAAATTCACTAAACTATTGATGGGTTATGAGGGCAAGATCGATGATGCAGTGATGTACTTTAGCCCCAAACGCCGCAAATACATCCTGCGTAAGCGTCCTAAATATGTAGAGCAAGCACAGAATCGTAGTTTCAGTCAAATCCAAAAGAGAATCTTTGCATTGCCAATCCGGGCAGAATACAAACAGGATATTAGAAATTATCTTCTTAAATATAACGCTCTACCGGGATATTCCGATCACCCGATCTACGCTTGGAATCTATTATATAGCAAGCTTATGTGGGATATTGCGCGCCTGTATAAGATAGATCTTAAAAGCATCGCAGTTGAAGACCTTCCCAGCTTGCCATGTATAACCATAGCAACGGCTGTAGAACGGGGGATTTTGCCTAAAGTGAATGGATATGAACGGTTTATCGAGAGTATGGTTTAGAAAATCTACAGTGCGAAATGAGGCGGCTTCATATATCTGACAAGTTCTTGATAAGCTCTATTGCTGCTGAACGCAGGTCTGCAAGGCTGTCATTGTTTTCGATCACAAAATCCACCAGTTCCGCCTTTTGGGAATCGGGGATCTGTTTAGCTAAACGCATCAACTGATTCTCAGAATCTTCGGGATTGCGTTTCATCAGGCGCTCTTTAACTATCTCTGTGGAACTGCATACTAGAATCAAATAATCAAATCGATCTTGAAGTTTGGCTTCAAATAACAGTGGGATTTCGAAAAAGTTGAATCCTGAAATTGCTTTCTTGATAATGCTATCAATTTCTTGGATTACCAATGGATGTAAAGTATTATTCAGAAATTCTAGTTCTTGGGAGTTATTGAAGACGATTTTGGCAATAATTTTACGGTTAGGCCCTTCATCATCCCAGATAAGATTTCCCCAGCGAGATACTAGAACATCTTTTACGGCGGGCAATAAAGAATTAGCTATCTTATCGGCAGAGTAAACCGGATAACCCATCTCTTGGATAAAGGCACAGAAGGAACTTTTGCCACTGCCGATATTTCCGGTTATACCTATATTTATACTCTTATTTGGATGCATCACTAATAATCTGCATTAGTTCTTCAAAAGCGATATTTTGTTTTATCTCTCCGCTTTGAGCCACAGATACTTGCCCGCTTTGCTCGGAAACAATTATGGCAATGGCATCCGAGATTTCTGTAATGCCAATACCTGCAAGGTGTCGAGTGCCAAATTTGCGACCATATTCTGAATTTGTGGAGAGAGGTAATACTACTTTAGCAGCCATAATCCTATTCCCTCTAATGATGATGGCACCATCATGCAAAACGCTTTTAGTGTTAAATATAGTAAGAATCAGGCGCATGGAAATAATAGAATCTATCTGTTCACTGTTTTGGATGTATTCATTTAGTTTTCTTTTATTTTCCAAAACTATAAGTGCTCCGGTTTTGCGAAAACTCATTGAAGAAACGGCATCAATCAGTGGAGTGTAAAACGAAGATTGTTCACCTCGCACAAATACAGATTGCAACTCTTTTGCCAGATTCAATTTAGAAAGAATCGTGCGTAACTCGGGTTGGAAAAGTATCACGATTGCCATAATCCAATATGTGCGAATACCGCTTAGCAATCCCGATAGCACCTTAAGCTCAAAAATGCTTGCCAAAAAGTATAACAGAAGCAGAAATAATAGCCCCCATAACACTTGATATCCACCGGATTTGCGGATAATTAGCAAGGATTGGTAGATTAAAAATGCAATTACGAAAATATCTACTAAGTCTTTGAATCTTGGAATGAGAAATTCCATTAGGAAACTCCCGTTTGGGCTATTGCGTATAGCACTTTAAGAAACTGAGCATGTTCAAAAACATCGTGTACACGGATGATTTGTACTGAACTTAAACAGGCTATGGCAGTGGCTGCTAAAGTACCGCCAAGGCGGTTTTGAACGGCTGCCTCATGGATATTATTGATAAACTGCTTCCGGGAAGCTCCTAAAAGGATTGGAATGGCGAAAACTTTTAATTCATCCAAATTAGCAAGCAGTTTTAGGTTATGCTCCAAGTTTTTTCCAAAACCTATGCCTGGATCCACAATTAGGCGATCTTTGGTAATACCACAATTTGTTGCGTATTCGATGCGCTCATTTAAAAAGTGTATTACTTCACTCAGTATATCATTGTATTGAGGATTTTGCTGCATTGTTTGAGGTCTGCCTTGCATGTGCATTAAAACAAGTTTTACATGATTTGCTCCAGCAAGCGTATGCCCGATTTCCGGATCGAACCTTAAAGCCGAAACATCGTTAATAATATCTGCCCCATATTCGATAGCTTTGGCTGCTACTGTAGCTTTTTGAGTATCTATGGAAATTGGAACCTGAGGATAGCTGCTTTTAAGATACTTCAATACTGGATGAATACGTTGCCACTCCAGATCGGCAGATATCTCATGAGCTCCCGGACGTGTTGATTCGGCTCCAATATCAATAATATCTGCACCTTGAGCAATCAACTTTTCAGCTTGTGCAATTGCAGCAGATTGGGAAAGATAATATCCTCCATCCGAAAATGAATCTTCGGTTAGATTCAGAATTCCCATTATTTGCGGAATGGTTATTTGTTTAAGATATTCTGAAATCATGCGGCATTACCTTAATGTAAAATTGCATCTTATGCGATAAACTCGTTGGGCATTGTATGTTCCAGTAAAACCAAAGCGCCAGCTTTGCATAGCCTCCTTAAGCGATAGCCAGTGTTCGCTGCGGCGGTAGGTAATTACTTTAACCCGATTCATATTCACTTTCCCATCGCGATAGAGAGAAAATTCTACTACCACCGAATCATTTATCAACGGAGCAATAGTTGGCAGAGTCTCATTAATAAAATATACATCGGCATCTCCCTCCAGCATATTCGAATAGTAAGCTTTGGACTCCGGATTGCCAATGCTTCCGGCTTCTTTAAGTTTATCACTGATACTGCCAGTGATTCTTTGAGGGTTAATGGCGGGCTCTTGGTTTTCTATGCTTTCCCAGAAAGGGCTTTCGATTTTGCTTGCGCTTGCGTTTCCTGATTCAGGTTGATTCTTCACCATACTGTCTAGGTTCTTCAAGCCTTTGTTTTCGCCATATTGTGCGCTTGTATTCACTCTGCCCATATTCGTCTCGCTTAGCCAATCGAAACTATGCCATTTCTGCTGGTTTTTGGTATTCAAATGCAAAACCGAAAAAATGCCGAATACAACTATATGTATAAAAATTGAAATCGCATAAGCTCTGGTAAGCGGGACTATCTTCATGTATCTTGAACCTCAGTGGCTACAAAAATCTTTTCATAACCTGCGGCGCGAATAATATCCATCATCGCTATAAGCTTTTGTAAAGGTAAAATGGATTCCGCTGAAAGCCTTACAACCTGATCTTGGCTTTGATAATCTTCGGTAAGTCTAGCCCTTAACTCCTCTAAAGAAAGAGCTTCATCGTTGTAAAACAATCTATCATCTGCATAATAGGTTATCGAGATATTCTGAAGCGTGTGAAGTGTAGCCGTTGTAGAGCCCGGTAACCTTACCGGCAATCCAGTTTGGCTGCTAAAATTGGATACAATTAGTAAGAATATGATCAGAAGAAAGATCACGTCTGTCATTGAAATGAGCATTGTGGTACTAATCTTCTTCTTGTTTAAACGTAGTTTCACCGAGTTTTCCTTATGCGGATAGTATATTCTACGGCACTTTCTTGCATTGTTTTAACTATATTTTCAAGATGTTGGACGATATCATTATAAAAGATTATTGCAACAATTCCAACGATTAATCCGCCCACTGTAGTGAGCAAGGCTTCCCATATACCCCCAGCCAGCAAACTTATATCCACTCCCCCACTGCTATGGGTTTGAATGGTCATAAATACTCTTACCATGCCAATCACAGTACCTAAGAATCCAATGAGTGGCGCAATTGCGGCGAATGTACTAAGCCAACCAAGACCTTTTTCCATCTTATGAAGCTCTGCTTGAGCCGCAGCTTCCATACTCTGGTTTATAAGAGCATCTTCATCAGTCTGGGCGTTAAATAGCTTATCTAACATTACTTTGAGAGGGCTGGATTGGACTTCGGCGGCTAAAGCAGATTTGAGCTCATCTGAATCGTTAAGATTACATAATGCATCTAAAAGAGTTTTGTTGCCCTTTCTTACTTTTACAATTTGACGATATTTTTCGAGAACAATAGCGATAACCGCAATGGAAATAAGCACTAACAGATACATTAGAATGCCGCCACGCAGCATTAAAGAAAAAACAGACATATAACCTCTATGGAAATTAAAAGATCAAATGGCTTGCCCTTCTTCTTGCTAATAAAGGCTTAAAGAAGGGCAAACAGCAACAAATGAGTTAATATTTATCCATGCTTCTTCATGAAGTCTTTCATAAACTCCGCAAGTGCATGTGTAGCATTAAGAGGTAATGAATTGTAGGTGCTGGCACGGCATCCACCAACATCACGGTGTCCCTTAAGACCAATCATCCCAGCTTTTTTTGCTTCGCTTACAAAAAGAGCTTCTAGATCCTCGCTTGCCATGCGGAAGGTGATGTTCATCAAGGAACGGTCATCGATGGCAGCAGCACCTTTATAAAAACCATTGGAGGCATCTATTACGTCGTAAACATACTTCGCTTTTGCTTGATTGTTTTGCGCCACCTTGGTAAGTCCGCCCATGTCTTCAATCCATTTGAGGACAAGACCAATCATATAGATTGTGAATGTTGGAGGTGTGTTGTACATGGATCCCTTGCTTGCCATCAACTTATAATCAAGCATAGAAGGCATTCCGGCTTGAGCAGTCTCAAGGAAATCTTTTTTGATTATTGCTACCACGCAACCAGCAGGCCCTACGTTCTTTTGAGCTCCGGCATAAATCATAGAGTATTTCTTTACGTCGATGGGCTTGCTCATAAAGTTTGAACTCATATCTGCAATTAGTGGAACACCTGGAGCTACATCTGGATCGTGATGCCATTCGGTTCCATAGATAGTGTTATTCGTTGTAATGTGCAGATAAGCAGGATTATCGGAAAGTTGATGAGTTTTAGGAATATAGTTAAATCCCTTATCCTCACTAGAGGCAGCAACATGATAAGGTTTGCCAATCTTCTTTATTTCTGCAATTGCCTTTTTGCTCCATACGCCGGTATTTACGTAATTACCAATCTTGCCTTCATGAGCAAAGTTCATCGGCACCATAAGAAACTGCAGGCTTGCTCCACCTTGAAGGAAGAGGACATCGTACTCTTCACCAAGATTGTAAATTCTTTTTACCGCAGCGTTTGTTTCATCAATAATGGCTTGGTATTCTTTGCTGCGATGGCTCATTTCCATCACAGAAAGTCCCATGTTTTTGTAGTTAAATAAATCTGCCTGGGCTTCGCGCAGAACTTCTTCCGGAAGCACGGCGGGTCCCGCGTTAAAATTATGTACGCGTTCCATTGAGATCCTCCTGAATATATTTTTTGTACTTTAGTGCAAGAATTTCGGAAGCTATCCTTTAAGGCAAGCTATTTTTTCAGCAATCAGAATTTTGTTGACTTATTCGTTATTTCTTGAACTATGTCACAAAGGAATAACTTAATGATAGATAAGATATTAAAACCATATAAAATTGTGTTGGCATCAGCATCTCCGCGACGCAGAGAGATACTGAATATGCTGAATGTAGATTGTGTGGTAAAGATAAGCGACGTAGCCGAGCCTATGAGCAACGAAGATCCCATTTTGCAGACTATGCGTCATGCAAGAAATAAACTATTGGCAGTTACAAGTAAATGCGATGAAATAGATCTCGTAATTGCCGCCGATACTATTGTGGTTCTAGACGATACAATCCTTGGAAAACCTCAGAGCAAACTAGAAGCAGCAAGCCACTTGAGAAAACTAAGTGGGAATTCACACCAAGTAATTACTGCGCTTTGCATTGGCAAAGAGAACCACCACCGCACTGTTTACGAGATCAGTAAAGTGCGCTTTGCTTCTTTATCCGATGCAGAGATTAAAGATTATCTAGACACTAATGAACCTATGGACAAAGCTGGAGCTTATGGCATTCAAGGATATGGTAGTCAGTTTATTACTAGCATTGAAGGTTGCTACTTTAATGTTATGGGTTTCCCAGTTCGCAAGTTTTATGAAACTCTTACAGAAATGATTGCGGAAGGTACAATATGAAGTTGTTTTACAATGCCCACTTCTGGATAAATGGAGCATTTGACGATACCGTTAAGGGGGTATTGACAAAAGACGGCAAAATAGCTGATATATTATGGTCAGATTTGAACGCTTATTCAAATGTAGAGCATATAGACTTAATGGGCTGTTTTATGTTCCCCGGATTTATTGATACTCATACCCACAGCTTTGAGGGTGGATTATACTCTCTGATGATAGATCTTAATGAAGCCACTTGCATCAGAGATGTATTGGATATGATTGC
>JAJBBD010000337.1 GCA_020532355.1 Candidatus Cloacimonadota bacterium
CCCAATTGAGGCATTGGAGTTCAAAGCGCATAAACTAACTATCACTTATTTAATATCTTATGAACGGTTTGGACTTCAAGGCCGTGCATAATTACACGCCTGCTTTTGAAGTCCATGAGGCCTATTAAGTTCAATATCAGCAGGAACTTAATTGGCCTCATGAACTCCAATAGCATTGTTCCTATTTATTCATCAAAGCTGCCAAAGCCTCAAATCTACGGCGGAAGTCTTCTTCGTGTTCAGCTTCGGACGCATTGGGATTTAGGGTCATCTGCCAGTATTCGCAAGGTGCTTTCCCGCATTCTCCACAGTGGTCTATATCTTTTTGTTTTACACAATTATAAACCGGGCATACTTCAAGGTTGTAGAATGCCGCCCAAGGAATTTTACCCTCTGATTCTTTACACCCCTTGCATTCCTTTCCATAAGCCGGACAATATGAAGAACATATTACACCGCAAACATTCACTTTCATTTGAAAAATTCTCCTTACATCTTATATTATATATAACTTTCTCAATACCAGTTAATTATGAACATCGAATCGTGTTTTATGGTATGCTATCCATTCGCCATTGCCAATTTCCTAGCGCAGTTCCTGGAATATTCATCCTGCTTTTGGCACCCAATCCCAGAATATCTTGCATGGGATATATCATTCGAGAGCATGCGGATAAGTTTGCGATATCAATCAGTAAACGAGCTATATTAGAATTAGTTACTTCTCTATCGGGAAAAAAACGTCGGCAAAACTCAATCATATTCTCGCGGGATTCAGATTCCTGGGGAAGATTCTCCCACCAACCGCGGGTAGTGTTATTATCGTGTGTGCCGGTGTAAATTATGCGGTCAGCAGGGTAATTCTGCACATTTGGCACACTTTCTTCAAAACAGAATTGCAGTACTATCATTCCAGGTAATGCTAAAGAATCGCGAATTGCACATACATCGTGGTTTAGAATTCCAAGATCTTCTGCTACAAAGTGCTTAAGATCAAATTCTTGTTTTATTGTAGCAAAAAAAGGCTCGGGTAATGCTTTCTTCCATACGCCATGTATAGCGTTTTCGGGCAGAGTGCGATTGGGACATTGCACTTGCCAATAGTTTACATAACCGATGAAGTGATCCAATCGTAATAGGTCGAAATATTTAAGACTTAGTCGAATTCTTTGCATAAATAAGTCGAATTGATTCTCCTGCAATTTATCCCATAAGTAAATAGGGTTTCCCCAAAGCTGACCACCTTCTGCAAAAGCATCGGGGGGTACTCCGGCGACGCTTTTTCGCAAGCCGTTTTCATCGAGGTCAAAAAGATGTTGATTTGCCCATACTTCGGCACTTTCATAACTTAGATATAGCGGCAAATCTCCAAACAGCAATATTCCCTTTTGCTTGAGGTAGTTCTTAAGATCTTGCATTTGTTTATTAAAAACCATTTGCAAAGCAGCGGCATTTTGGACTTTTATCTCGTTTTTACATGCATTATACAATTCTTCGCTATATATGCGATGCTCAGGTGCCCATTTCTGCCACGACACATTCTTATATATATCTGTTAACCATATATAAGTAAGATATGGCTTTAGGTATATAGCCTCATTATCGATATATTCCAATATATTATGCTTTTCTAGATATCGAGGCATTGCCTTTGCGAAGATTAAATTCTTTTCTGTATATACACTCTGATAATCTACAATACTACTACGAGGTAAAGAGTACAATTCAGATTTACTTAACAAACCCTCCATGTATAGTAATTCTGGGCTTATCAGGTAAGGATTTGAAGCATAAGCAGAGATTGGATTATAGGGGGAATTACCAAATCCAGGATAGTTAAGGGGTAAGATTTGCCAGAATTTATGCCCTTCATTACACAGATAATCTGCAAAACGATACGCAGAATTTCCTAGATCGCCAATACCGTAATCTGTACACAAGCTTGAAATATGTAGTAAGATGCCACTTTGTTTCATCTAGTGTTCAAAACTTGAATAATGCATAGTTCTAGCTGCATATTTTTGTCTATGAGATTACTCTTAAGCAGAGAATCTGTTTCTAACAATATGCCAAAAATACATTCTAAGGCTTTTAAGTTATATTTTTTAGCAAACTCCAGATATTCTTTTCGTTGGCTATAAAAAATCTCCGGAATATGTTTTTGCATTATTTCAGCTTCGGAAATGTGTTTTTCACGAAGAAGTTGAATCTTGTAGAGATTACTGAAGAAGCGAAAAAGGCTAAAGAATATTTGTAAGGGCTCTACATCGGATTGAATCATAAGATTGACGCTTTCTAAAGCATTTTTTGATTGGCGGTTTCCTAAGGCTCTGAAGAAATCTATTTGTGTGCCAGCTCTACTGCTATTTAAGCTTGTTAGCAGATCCGCTTCAGTGATATTTTTTCTTTCGCCAATAAGAAGTAATACCTTGTTTAGTTCGTTGGAAGCATTATAATAATCCAGTTCTATTCTATTGGTAAACTCATTTATCGCTGCAGGCGTCATAGTACGCTGTTGCCGTTTGAGTTCAGTCATCAGCCAATTGCGAATTTCACCGGTAAATTTTGGTGGATCGCAGTTTACTTTCTGGCTAGCAGCTATAATTGTTTTCCATGCGTTATATTTAGCATCTGTTTTTTCGGATACTATTACCAGGCTCTGGATATCGGAAGGAGCGTCAAAATATGAGGCAATAATCTCTAACTCTCTTTTTAAGTATTTTTCTGCATTTTTTATTATGACAAGTTTTGCGCTTGAAAAGATTGTAAATGTATCCAGATACTCACTTAATTCACCGGCTTTTACCTCATCGGCATATACAATACTGGTATCTATTTGTTGTTTTTGTTTTAGCCGTGAGCTAATCTGATTGATTACAGAATCTATTAAATAAGCATCGCTACCTACAAGAAGATAGTTATCGCCCAGTTTTACCTTTGAAGCATCGAAGTTTAGAGCACTATTATCTTTGTTTTCCATCATCCAATAAGCAACAGGCTAATGGCAATAGCTCCCACAAGCCATACATAAAAAGCAAAATACTTTAAAGAACCGGATTGGATTAGCCTTATGAGAAAGGCTATAACCATATATCCGCTGATAAAAGCAGCAATAAATCCTGCTATATATATGTGTAATACTGAGGGATTCAAAGACCTTAATTGATTCATTTCTCCAATATTTGCCGCCATAATGGCGGGGATAGAAAGAAGAAAAGAAAAATGTGCAGCATCCTTGCGTTTTACACCACAAAATAATGAAGTAGATATTGTAGTGCCAGAGCGGCTAATGCCCGGTATTATTGCCAAACCTTGAGCCAAACCTATGAACACAGATTTTATAAAACCGGTGTTTGAAGAGGGGATAGACGAATTTTTTACGAAATCTGAGGCGAATATAATAAGTCCGGTAATTAGCAGCATAAACGCTACAAATATCGGGCTCTGATAGGCGGATTTGAGGAGATCTTTAAACACAAGGTAAAATACTCCGGTTGTGAAAGTTGCGATGATTAAATATGCTATTGTAGCACGGTTTTTGCGGTGAGTTTCTCCGTCTAAGCCAGATTTCCAAGAAAAAAGAGAAACAATAAGATCCCATATTTGTCTAATAAAAAAAACCAACACAGCCAATAAAGTGCCAAGGTGTAGAAATATTTCAAAACTGATATCACTACCTGCTTCTATACCTAAAAAGTGCTGCGCCAAAACCAGATGACCAGAAGAACTAACGGGGATAAACTCTGTAAGTCCTTGAATTATGCCCAAAAATACTGCTTGTAAAAAATTCATAATATCTCCGGTATGTTGCGTTCTCCAATTTCTGATAGGGGAATCAAACTAAACCCTGCTTTTTTTAACCGCTGTATAAAGGTTCTTAGATACTCTAGTTTATCCATACTATGGCAATGAGTTATGGCAATTACATGTTGTTGATGCCCAGACAATTCAATAATTCGATTCAATTTTGCCTCCATAGTAGATTGACTAATATTGGGGCTATCCAAAAAGATGTCATTTCGGAAAGCTTTTATATGTTTCTTTTGAGCAGTTTGATAGGCAACCGATACATTGGTAGTACGGCTATCTAAAAAGAGTTTATCATGCTTTTTTAATGTATTCATAACTGCTTGCATTACATCTACATCGCTTGTAGCCAGGCTGCCCATATGGTTATTAATACCAATACATCGGGGCATATCACTAATGAACTGGCTAAGAATTTTATCTATTCGATCTTCGCTATGCTGCACGAGAATAGCGTTTTTACCTGGATTAACTCTTGGGTATCCAATTGGTTCCATGGGCACGTGAATAATGGTGTTTCTTCCTTGTAATGAAGCTCTTTCCATTGTGCTAACGCTATTAGCCTCATTAGGAAATATTGCAAAGCATATTTCCTTATCTAGGCTAAAGAATCCATCAAGTAAGCTTCCACCTATCGCACCAAAGTCGTCCACTACAATGGTTATGGTTTGAGGATTTACTTTACTTTTATAAACTGACGTGTCGTAATACAGATTTAGCTCGTAGGTTTCGTTCAAGTTCTTATGCTTAAAAGAAATGGTTTGTTTGGTTCTACTATCGGATCCTTTTACAAAAGCTGCTCCGGCAAGTTCCATCTCACCTTTATAAATCATGTTTGCGTAAGTAAGATCCATCTTAGACCTGTCGATTGGAATCTGAAATCTTACCAGGGCATCCTTTTTACTGCGGCGCAAAGAGGATTCCGGCACGCCAAGTTTTAATGATGCATTTCTTACCACTAAGTCAAGCTCAGATTCGCCTTTTTTAGGAGTTTCCATTACTGATTTTTTTGTTGGGCTCTCTTTAACTGGAGCTGGTTGGTTATGTTTGCTTTGCTCTATTGTAGAAGAATCTTGCTTCTTGGTGGATGTTTTGGTAGTAGTAGCTTGATCATTGATCTTCGATTTAACTGGTTTTGTGGTTCGCTCTTTAATTTCTTGCACAACCATTTGTTCTAAAACTTTGGGCGCAGGAATAGGCTCTCGAATTAAACCCCACATAATCAGTACGGTTGCTATTCCTGCTAGTAAATATAAACCTAAACGGGGATTTCTTCTTTTATTTATTTTGGTCTTTCGTTTAGTAGAACGTGAAGCTTTAGCTCTAGCCTTGGGCATGTTGCACCTGCTTAAAACTAATGGGATTGATTCTTTCGCTTAGGGCATTACTAAGTAAAATTATGGGATAAAAGATCAAATTTGAGAGCATAAAGGCCGCAAAGAGCATAAATACATTATAAAATACACTTGCCATTCCAGTAACTGGCAAAAGCTCGATATTTAGCTTTAAGCCTGTAATTCCTTGCAAATAAACTAAAGTAGGGCTTAGAAATAGTACAATTACGATAAGGTACAAACGAACTGCTGCCAGCATAAGAATGGTTGCAATTCCTGTGAATTTTATTGCAGCCCAAGGGTATCGCGCAATCCATGCCAAACAGTAACGCTCACTTCTCTTTATATTGATACTAGCCTTTTGTAATGGTCTAATCCAAATGGTTTTTAGATAATGATACAAAATCAGAATAATGGTAAATGCTCTAAATACAAACCATATAGCTTCTTTAATAGGTAACTCAATGCCATAATAATAGGCTAGAAATTTGCTAAGAACATAAAACACCATAAGGATAATAATAGCAACAAATAAGGCATAATGAAGCCCAATAACCAACTCGAAAAAATATGAAAGCCTTTCCATTTGTAGTTTATGAGGACCTACAAATACACCTGTATAAATCTTGAGTACCATGAAACACACATAGGCAAATAGAACAGTGAAAAACACTAAGGGTAAAAAGTGAATTCTCATGCTTAACAAGGACGTAAAAGACCACACTAGGCCGCTACCAGATAACCAGTAGAATATCGTTCCGGGATACAAAAAAACCTGAATTCCATTGTATTCTGAACACATAGCCTTAAGCAAACAGCGTAAATAGTAGCGAAATGAATTCAAAAATTCCGCCTAAAACCGGTGGGAAATCCCGGCATGCAGTGTTACGCCCATACGAGGCAGGCTATCGAATAACACTATCTTAGAATTAAGCATGTTGGCCACTTGAATAAATACATTACTGTACTTGTCGAATTCGTAGTTCCCCTTTATACTTAAATCAAATACCTCTGACAAGGCTTTTTGATGATGATCTAGCGAAAAATAATGCTGATCCAAAGAAAGCTCTATTGTATATGGAAATGCTTTGTATCTAATTGCAGATTGTGCCTTTACAAGCGGTTCGTATGCTTTACGAATCCAGTTCTGTTGGCTACGGTATGACAGATTAATACTAAGCGATTGGTCATACTCAAATTTACCCTGCCCAAAACCGGCGTCGATGCCGGTAGAATTCAAGAAAACGTTTTCGTAATAAGCTACAGGTATATCCGTATTGAAACTATCTCTAAGAAGCATATCATCATAGCGAAATTGTGTGTGGTTCTGAATAGCAAAACTACGGATAAAAGACTTATTGTTGAGAGGCATAAAATCTTCCAGCCGAATACAGAGATTAATTGGTACCATGCTATGTAATGGTTTTGTATTATAGAATAGCCATCGATATTTTTCCAATCCTTCGGCATAGCTATTGATATTGATAATGGGATCGTTTGTAATACTAAACTGCTGATCGAAATCAGTTATATATCGCCAATTGAATCCCAAAGCAGGCATAAAGCGAAAGCAATCGTACATAAAATTCATGCTAATCTTATCGAAAAATTCAATTTCTGGAGCAGCATATATTTGCCAACTGCTTCGGCCTTCCACTGCATTAATTCTGCTCCCAATATCAATTTTATGAAAACTCAGCTCACTTTGGTGTCTAAAGCCTAAGCTGCTGTGTTCATTGGTTAAACCACGATTATCTTGATCTTTATATAAAGCAACAAATTCGTTGGACATTTTATTTATGTCAAAGTATTTTACGGGTATATGATCTTTATATACAAAAAATGATGCAGAACTAAAATCGCTTTCGATCCCACTTCCATCAGCATTATAATGCTTTATGTATAGAGCAAGATCTTCACCTGAATCTAATCTATAAGCTCCATATGCAAGAAAGTGATTGGAGAGAAGGTTCCCTTTGGGGGCTCGTAAAGACAATCCTAAACCTGCAAATGATAGATTCTTATTATTGGGCATAAACTTGTATTCGGAATCCAATCCCATACGACTATTGGCTGCGGCATATACATAATGTTGAAAAGGGTGTTTCACTTCCAACTCGGGATAAGGAATAGATGACGGGAGAGACTGGGGTACAAATGCTCGTAAACTATCTTGTGAAGAGCTTTCTTGGCTGTATGGCAAAGCTTTTTTATAAAGGAATATCTTTACTTGGCTCTCTCCGCTAACTTCTAGATCTGGCAAAACCTGGATCTGCGCCCAAAGCTTAGAAAACAATACTACTATCAGGATTATGATAAGCTTTTTCACTCTACCACCTCCTGCAAAAGTTCATCAAGTTCTGATAGGTGTTTTTCGGATAGCATTGGAGTATAATCCCAAAGCAATAGTTTCGCTTCTTCTTGGGCACCGGATTTGAGATAAGATAGCACCTCATAATAAGCAGCAAGATTTTGAATATCTTTGAAATCTGAAAACAGAAGTAGTATCTTCTGCAACTCATCTATGGCATCCAAGTATTGATCTTCGTTATGTAGAATTATCGCCTTTTGCAAAAAAGCTAAAGCATGATCGTGGGAATTTAGGCTTTCATTAATTATTGAATCTGCCAGTTCATTTGCATCGTTATAAGCTTGAGTGTATACTAGATAGTCCAAGAGTATCAGCCTGGCTGCAGGAATTTGCAATACAAAGCTTTCCCCTTCTGCCCAAATCTCTTCAAATTCCATGTAATTTGCAGCTACGGAAGCATTAAGAGCTTTATACCACAGTTCCGGACTGGGTTGAGCTTTGAACGCATCGCGGAATTTCATTATGGCATCGTCGTAGTTTTGCAGCAAAACATCCACGTCTGCCCATGCAACTAAAGCTTGAAGATCCAGTGTATCTGAATATAGCGTGCTTAAGAGCGAATCTGCCCGGTTATATTCGTTTAGGTGGATTAAGCTTTCAGCCATGAGAAGTTCTACATCATTACGTTTATACTCAGGAAAATCCTGCCGTAAGCCTTCAGCTTGTTCTAGAACACTGTCCCACTCATCCAATTCTACATATTGCTTGGTAAGCAAATAGCTTAGCTCAAAACGAATAAATTGGCTTTCGAAAGTATCGATCATAGCAGATACTTCATCGATGATACCAATTCTTTCTACTCTGCCTAAAGAAAGATCCAGTCCAGTAAATACTTCTCGCAGAAGAGCCTGATCTGTAGGGCCAAAACTTTTGGTATTACGAAATCTATTCAATATATTCAGATAATCTTGAATGGCTTGGTTAAAGTTACCCATATTGAAATAGCTGTTCGCTACATCGGCCAAGACTGGCAAAAAGTACTGCGAATTCGGATAGGTTTTCAAAAATTGGTCGAAGAGATCTAATGCCAAATGATAATCACCTGCCGAATAAGCAGATTTAGCACCCAAGTATAAGTAGGTATCTGCACTCTCCTCACCTTCATATAACTCCATATAAAGCGTTGTAGCTTCACTAAAGCGCTTTTGTTGATACAAACAAAGAGCTCTATAGCTTTTTGCTTCGCTAATTTTTAACGAGTCATCCGTGCCATTTTCAGCTTTCTGGAAACTCTGCAAAGCTGCATCATATTCTTTGCGAATAAAGTGGATATGCCCCTCTAAAATCAATGAATCGTAACTAGGCGCCAATCTTGCCAGCCAGGGTTCAACGTCATTGTAACGTCCCAGATAATAATAAGTTTGAGCAATGCGTAAAATTGCCTCTGAGTTTTCTGGCTCAGCTTTAACAATTTCCAAAAAAGCATCTAATGCCTGATGGTAATTCGCCATGAAGTAATCTATCTCTGCAAGATAAAACTCCGCAGAAGGAACATGAGTAGATGCCGGATATATATCTATTAGTTGGCGAAATGCCGCTGAAGCCAGGGGATAATCTTTCTTTTCGTGATACAAATATCCCAGATAATATAGGGCAGTATCTCTATCTTTCCCAGTGGGATAGAGATTAAGATAGCGATTGAAAGCATTTAGAGACATACTGGAATCGCGCGCTTTTAACCAAGACATTGCCACCATCAAATCGATATCTGCCATAATTAAACGATTATCGGTTTCAGCCCTCGCAGAAGCAAAATACTTCAGTGCCTCAGAATAATCCTTTTTCTGATATGCAAAAAAGCCCATTGTGAATAACTGCTCTGCTTTGAGAAGACTATTCGACTTATTATTAATAAATTCAGCAAGCTGAAGGGTCGCCGATGTGGGCTCAGATTTGAATAGGAGCTTAAGCCGCTCAAGATAGCTAAGCACTTTGATCTCAGCTCTGGCAGATGCTACCAACTCGGTTAATATAGAATCTGCTTCACTTATCTGCTTATTCTGTATCGATATAATTGCTTTATAATAAAGAAAATCTTCATGTTCATTATTGCTAGAAACCAAAATGTTTTGAGCCTTGATGAAGTTCTGTACCGAAATTTCCTTGCGTATGCGTAAAAGCTCTATGTTTGGTTCATTCCATAACTCAGGAATACCCGCCAAATGTTCATCAAAATCCATAAAACGGTTATTATCCAATAGATACTTGGCCCAAATAGTATGACTAGCAGAATATACGTGGCTTTGGGGATTTACTCCCTCTAATAATTGTTCTGCCTCAGTTTCTTTGCCAAGCTTAACCAGAACTTCAAAATATTCATATTCTATATCTGGATCAGGGTTTAGCTTTAAAGCATTTTGATAGGCTTGCATGGCACTATAGTACTGACCTAATTCTTTGTATAGTTTACCCTTGTAAAGATTTGCTTGGGCCAAGAGAAAACTATCTTTTGTTTCCGATTCTAAAACTTGGAGCTGATTCATCGCATCTGTAAAGCTTTGCATCCCTATCAAGTTAAGAGCCCTATAAAGATACACATTGTGTCTTAAGTGCAAATCTATATCTTCTTTTAGAAGGTCATCATAAATCCTTAAAGCTGCTATGAAATCTTCTTCTTCATATTGAAGATTAGCACTAATAAAGCGCAAATGGTTTCTATAGATACTTTGAGGGTATCTTGCCTGAAAGGAATTGATTTCATTGATTAGCCTGCCACTTTCACCTCGATCGTATAATTCTATTATGTATTGATATGCATATCGTTCTATATTGTTGGGTGATGAGGTCTGCGCAATTAATTTGTGGGTAAATGAAAAACCCAGAATTAAGAATAGCACAAGCGCTTTATATTTTGGCATGAAATTTCTCCATTTATGTTGTTTGTGTCAGTTGATCAAATTGTAATCATCCTGTCAATGGCTTTATTTGAATGCCTCCTCTGCACTGAAATCTCGCTGAGGATCAAAGCTCTTCAATACCTGCATATCATCTTCATTTATACTATCTAAGCACATTCTGCCTATCAGTTCACCCATGCCAGGGCCAAGCATGAATCCCTGTCCACACATTCCAACTGCATGTATCAAGTTTTGTGCATTAACACTTCTACCCACAATAGGAAAGCCATCTGGAGTCATAGGGTACTGACCACGCCATGTACGTCTTACTTTAAGATTTCTTAACCGAGGATAGATTTCAAGCATTCGCTTACTACACATGGGCAAGAACTCTGAAGTTGAGCGATTATCTATCCCTAAAATTGGTGGATCTGGAGTAATACAGAACACAACTTGACCTTCATTATTCTGATAGAAATAGAAATTTGCACTGCCGGGAGCTTTACGCATATCTATCACCATGGGTTCAAAGAATCGTGCCACCGGTTCGGTGATACCTGCTTCGTGATTATCAGGAAATACTTTAATATCTTCGTGTACCATGGCTCCTATCTCGCGAGCATAATTGCCTGCTGCATTAATTACTGTCCCAACTTTGTATTTCTCTTTATTGGTTATCACTTCACAAACACTATTGCCTTTAAGCCTTAACTCTGTAACCCTTTCTTGAAAATGAAAATCTACTTTTGCATTGAGGGCATGGAAATAATAAGCATTTGTTACCAGCAGAGGAGAGCAGCTACCATCTTCAGGTGAATATGTGCTGCCCAACAATCCCTCTCTTGAAATACCGGGCACTAATTCTGCGTAATCTTGAGCATTTAGCCATTCAATATTCAATCCGTATGAATGCTGAATTTTCATCAGATCCTGAAGAGCATTGGCATCTTCTGCTCTATAGGCAGGGTAAGAATAACCATTACTAAGCCAACCGATATCTTCACCCCGTTCTGTTTTCCAGTTTTTTAATATTTCAATCGAGCGCTGACATACTGATATCTTGCCATAATCTGAATGAGTAGCTCTGATGCCCCCAATAGCTTTCTTATTATTTTGTTGACCGGGACCGTGTTCGCCTTCTATTATTAATACTTTCAAACCATTTTCCGCAAGATTCAATGCAGTTGGTTGTCCAATGGAACCGGCTCCAATTACAATGCAATCGTAAATCATTTTTTACCTCCGGAAGGAAAAGTTCCCAATGGCACTTCTACAAAGATAGGACGTTTTGTATTGGGGACTATCTCGGATATGGCAATTCCTTCTTCTCTTAGTAGAGATTTGATTAATACTTCACAGGTTTTTGCTCCACATGGTCCCATGCCCGCTCTGGTAATTGCTTTAATCTGATTTAGATCGGTAATTCCCTTTCTGATAAGCGCTCTAACATCTGCAACTGTAACGCGCTCACAAAGGCAAATCATAGCGTCATTTGCCATTCTATCTGGAATTATCGCTTGGGGCAACGCTTCACTTACGGCAGAATCCTGAACCCTAAATCCGGCAATCTTGCGGGCAATATTAGCCGGAACTTGGAAACGAACAAGGCAAGTGTGTTGTTGTTTAAATTCATTTATCGATACAATTTCAAAATATCCCAATTCATTTGCGTCTATATCGGTGAGCATCCTCTTGTCTCCTACCTCAATAGATTTATTCATTATCTCATAAGGAATTGTCACAATAGGGTATTGAGGGTCTTTGCGGTAATCGACTAAGGTAATGGCTAAACCCGGACATATCAACAGACATTTTCCGCAACCAATGCAAGATCCCGTGTAGCGGGGTACAGCCAAAAGACTTCCATCTTCTGTTTGAATAGAATTGGTGGGGCACACGGTAGTACAAGGATTGCAGGGAATTTCCTGTAAACAATGGATGATTGGCATTACTCCACTATCTTGTGTTATTTGCTGATAATCTTTAATTTGACCTGGATGAGCCTTGAGCACTTCAGCCTTAGTATACCAGCTTTGAGGAATATCTTCAATCGAATCTCCCTTAATTGCTTTAGCTATTCTCAAACCTGCAATTCTACCATTAAACATTGCTGAGCTCGCTTCTGCTATTTCCAGAGCATCTCCAGCAGAATCTACAGGAATACCCGCCTGTTTAGCTTCTATCGTGAATTCCGAAAGAGAATCTAAGCCAACAGCAATTAGTATTGTATCGCAAGCAAAGGTCTTCTCGCTACCTTCAATTGCCTTAAAATGCGAATCAACTTGGGTAATAGTTATGCTTTCCACTGTCTCTTCGCCATTTGCACACAAGATTGAATGTGAAGTGAAAATCGGCACACCAAATCTTCGCAGTTTGTCAGCATGAACCTTATAACCTCCACACATAGGCAAAGCCTCAGCTAAGCCTACTACCTCTATACCTGCTTGCAAGGCATGATACCCTGCTATAAGCCCTACATTTCCTCCCCCTACAATAAATAATCTCTGAGTTGGGCGCACAAGATCTCTGTTCACCAAGGTCTGAAAAGCTCCCGCTCCATAGATGCGCGCTAGCTTATTTCCGGGAAATCGTAAAAATTTCTCACGTGCACCGGCAGCATTAAGAATTCTCTGGGGATTGACCAATTTGTATGTCCCATCCTTAATTATACCTACTTTTTTATCACTAAATACAAACAAGGCGGTGCTGTTTACCCATGTTTTTACGCTTGGCAAGCTGCTAACCCTTTCTGCTAGAATCTGCCCAATATTATGCCCTCTGGTACCCGCTCTGCTATCCTCTTCTGAACCAAAAAACTTATGTGTTTGCAGAACAAGTTTTCCTCCTAGGGCATTTTTATCGTCTATCAGTAAAGTATCAATATTGTGTTTGCCAAGTTCAGTTGCCGCTGAAAGACCTGCCGGACCACCACCAATTATTAGAACTTCACAAGATATTTCTTCGATTGGCTTAAACTCTATCGGTTCTACTTCTTCAGTTAATTGTGGTAAGCCTTCGGCACTTTGAACAACCATGTTCTCAGATACTGGCGTCATGCAGGATTTCACGGCTACACCGTTGGCGATAACCATACATTTTGCGCATTGCCCGTTGGCACAAAATATCCCTTGCGCACTACCATCTTTGTGATGGTGACCAAACACATTAATGCCATTTGCTATTAATGCAGAAGATATCATCTCCCCTTTTCGGGCCTTTAGTTTCTCTTTGTTAAAATAGAAGCTTACCAGGTCCAGGCTAGGCACATCCAATATTGGATGCTCCTCAATACGGAATTGCCTCATGTATCGAACTCCTTGTTTGAGAAAATGTTAGAATTTAGTAATCCACTAAATGCCATTTATGGATATAAACTTAAAAAATGCCTGCTACTGTCAAGAAAAAGAGTATCTCAATTCTTGTTTTTTATATAAATTTCGTATGGAGTTATCGTTGAGTAATCTGGGCACAGGGTAAGCTCCCATACTACAAAAGTGGAGTGGGAGGCTTAGTTACGATTAGAAAAAACCCCCTAAACCAAGATCTCGTGCATAAATACCTGCTATATATGGATGCGCAACTAGCTCATAGAGTTAGTTGTTCCTTGGTTAAACTAATCTATAAGCTTACCATTGATCATTACTGAATAATTATGTAAATGCCTTAATGAACATAGTTCCCAAATTTTGTTATCGATCAATTGACTTTATAGGTCTGTATATTCTTACACTCAATCCTATGTCGGATATCCAAAACTGATTATTGCTTTATTACCATACGAAAAAAAATGCTAGAGTAATGTTGCAATTTTTCCACATCACAATTGAGAAATTTGATAAGAATCGTTAAACGTCAATAAGGCACTTTGTGGTCAGATCAACTCAGTATTCTTCTTCTCATTATCGATGTAATCATAAATAGAGCTGGTTATTATTGCTTGGCATAGCTATAACGCATAGTATAGCGCTATTTAGAGAAATGTCATTAATAGAAATGCGTCACATAACAAAATTTTTGTGTATTTATTGACAATATTATATTGACCTCCATTATGAGGTAATGAGAAGGTTTTTCCCTTGACATCTATTCGCACGTAATCATATTTTGCATATAATCAATTCGGCATGGAGGAAAAATGAAAGATTTGTTTAGACGCATTGTTTTTTTGATTCTTTTTTTGGAGATAGTCTGTATGATATTTGCTCAAACCAGTCCCGATTGGCTTTGGGTAAGTTCCGCTTCTGGTTCAGGTGGTCAAATTGCACGTTGCCTAAGTGTTGATTCAGATGGTAATCAATACGTTACAGGCAGTTTTGAATCAATTACAGTATTTTCAGAACAAACTGTTACAAGTGCTGGTAATACAGATATCTACGTAGGAAAATTAGATTCTAATGGCAATTGGATTTGGGCGCAGAGAGCAGGCGGCAGTGAATCTGATGAGCCTTGGGGTATTGCATTAGATGCATCAAGTAATATCTACATCACAGGAACCTTTTCCAATACAGCAAATTTTGGTGAAATTGAAATAGGTTCTGAAGGCAATAAAGATATATTTGTTGCAAAACTTGATAATTCAGGAAATTGGTTATGGGCATCCGGAGCGGGAAGCACTGGAGAGGATTACGGTTATTCGTTAACTGCTTTGTCTGATGGAACTTGTTACGTTACTGGATATATTTATGATACGGCAACATTCGGTGAACACCAGATTAGTCCTTTTGGATACACTGACATATTCCTTGCTCAGATAGGCAGCGATGGGATTTGGCAATGGGTGCAAAGAGCCGGCGGAACCAATCTTGATAAAGGAAAAGCCGTTGCAACAGATCACAATGGAAATGTATATTTGAGTGGCACATTCCGCAATATGGGTACTTTTGGGGAACTGAGCTTATCCAGTAATGGGCAAAACGATGTGTTTGTTGCCAAACTTGATGCTTTAGGAAATTGGCTTTGGGCACTTAACTGCGGTGGAAGTTCTTATGATGACGATGTATTTGATATTGATGTAAATAGCAGCGGTGTTTGTTGCATAACAGGTGAATTCTACTCCACGGGAGTATTTGGGGATATCGAGATAACTAGTTCTAATAATCGAGATGCATTTATTGCTGCTTTAGATTCTTTGGGCAATTGGCTTTGGGCAACTCGAGCTGGAGGCTTTGGTACAGATTCAGGCAATAGTGTAGTTATAGACAATAACAGTGCTGTCTATGTTTCGGGAAATTTCCAAAATACTATAGATTTAGGCAGCTTAGAGTTATCATCTAGTGGTATATGGGACATCTTCATCGCAGGTATAGACTCTTCCGGAGAATGGATATGGGCAGATAGCGCCGGAAGTGGCGCTAATGATTTTGCCGGAGGAATCGCATTAGGCGAAGAAAATAGAATATACGTTCATGGTACTTTTTCCGGAACGTCAAGTTTTGGAGAATTTGAACTGCCTACAAGTGGTGGATTTGACATCTTTGTGGCCAAACTATCTTTAGCTGGAATCTCAGTAGAAGATGAACTTATACCAGAGTTTGTAAGCAGTGCTTATTTGCATAATGCTATACCCAATCCAGTTATCAAAGGATCAATAGTTAAAGTAAAAACACACTTAGCAGTAAATGAATCTGCAACCTTGGAACTGTTTAATGTGCGAGGACAACTCTTGGCTACATATCCTGTTTTTTATGGAATCCAAACCCATGATTTCAATAGCAATAATCTTAGCTCTGGGATTTATCTTTACAGGCTAAAAACGGCAAACACCAGCATAGTAAAGAAGTTAACTGTAATTCGATAGCATCTAGGTTGCTGGAAAATATCCTAATAACTAGTGCGGTAGATTATCTTGTTTTATGCAAATCGCCAGACCATTGACTATTGCATAAAGCTATTTTTAGGCATACTTCAAGCAGAGATACTCCTGTGTGGATACCAGAATCTCTACTCTATGCATGCCTAAGTATAAGTTAAAACATAATGAGAAAAGCACAAGCCCATTAGAATTTTTCCTACAAGAATAATCTATTTGGCAATTCGGCGAAAGTTTAGATGTATTTATATTGTATTGAGAAGTTTGACTTTTAAAATGGGAGAGTTTA
>JAJBBD010000338.1 GCA_020532355.1 Candidatus Cloacimonadota bacterium
ACAAGTATCACAGCGAAAACTAAGCAAAGAGATTTCCCCATTGATCTCGCATCCAGAATTTGTTGAGTATCAGCTGACCAAGATGGATGTACTGTGCATTGCCATTCTATGGAAAAAGCACATAGAGTGTATGGGTACAAGTATGTCCTGGAATGCCCTCTGCAGAGAACTAAAGATGAATGTCTATGATACCAATACCTGCCTGGCATACATCGAGAGCCTTCTTGACCGCAAGCTTATCACATTTGATGAAACGATCAAGAGTGACTATCATATCAATCCGATAATTCTGCTGTCGGGCGAGTTTATGCTGAGCAATCTATTGATCATGAAGATACTTGGCAGGAGTATACCCAATGAAATTGGCAGACTTATCGCCCATGATTGGCTGTCTGATTCTGATTTCATCAGTGATTTGAATCAGTGCATGAATACAATCTTCAGTTGCTTTGGTGAAATTGAGGGAAACCGCCGGAGAAGATCCAAGAGTATCCAGGCGGATGTTTTCTTCTTATGCCTTGAGCCTTTGCTTGTGAAGCTTGGTCAAGCCCGAAATGAGTTGGTTATCACCAAGCTCATTAATGACCATAAGCTTGATAAGATCGAAATTTGCATCCTGATATTGGTTCTCTATACCCAGTTAACACAAGATAATTGCATAACAGAAAATGAGTTGCTTGGGATCATTTGTAATAGTGACCAAGAAATTAGTTGCTACTCCCGTTATTTAAGACCAGATTCCAAACTTACTGCCCAATGCCTGCTACAAGTAGAAGACGTAAGAAGCTTTGCCAATCGAAGAGAATTTTCAATCCCCGAAGAATTGAAGCTACGACTCTGTGGAGAGCAAAAATCAACAAAAAAGCCTCAGGTAAATTACTATCTGTCGCAGAATAATGCCTTAAAATTGGTTCATGTAGAGCAATCAATCGATGATCTGATTCTCCCAAAGCATGACAAGTCTCTGCTAATGTCATTGAGCCTCCGCTACGAACAACAGGATTGCCAAGACTTTGCCAATTGGGGACTAAACATCGGACATAACTCTCAGAAAGGAATGATTGCTCTGTTCTATGGTCAGCCCGGAACAGGCAAAACTTATGCAGCTGGAGCAGTGGCAAATGCTCTTCGGAAGCCATTAGTCGGATTAGACTGCTCAGCTCTACGTGATAGTTATTATGGCGAGTCCGAGAAGCTGGTCAAGAATTCCTTTGATTTGATGCACAAGATGTCTGTCGAAATGGATAATCCCCCGGTGTTTCTCATCAATGAAGCTGATCAGCTTGTTCATAATAGAAGCGAAAGGAATAGCTATGGTTCCAGAACAGATAACTCAATTCAAAACATCATCCTGGAGGCAATGGAGAGCTTTCCGGGGATAATGATTCTCACCACAAATCTGGATGAAAACATCGATGAAGCATATTTCCGCAGGTTTAACCTGAAACTAAAGTTCAATCCACCCGATCTCCCTTGCCGCATAATGCTCTGGAAGCTACACGTTAGTAAAGATATCCCTGGTGCGACAGACATCGATATTGAATATCTGGCAAAGACCTACGAATTCACAGGCGGACAGATAGCCCTTGTCGTGAATAATGCGTGTAGTGAAGCCATTACTCGCTCTGGTAAGTTTAAACGCCTCACGATGGCCGATATCGTCAAATACGCTGCTCTTGAGCAGCCCTGGGCAGGCAATAACTCAACAAAGATTATAGGATTTTAGGAGGAGCAAATGTCGTTTGTTCATTTGCATGTTCACACTGAATACAGTTGGCTCGATGGCGCATGCCAGATAGAAAAGCTGGTCAAAAGAGCCAAGGAGCTAAAGATGCCTGCGGTAGCAATTACAGACAGAAATTCAATAGCCGGAGCAGTAAGGTTTAGTCAGAAGTGTCATGAAGAAGGCATAAAACCCATCATTGGACTGGAGATCAGTGTTCTGAACAATATGAGCGATGGCAGAGCCTTCTCTTTGATCCTCATAGCACAAAATATGGTAGGATTTCACAATCTCGCCAGATTGATCAGTCTTGCCCATGAGTATGACAGCACTGACCCTAAGATTTGTAAAAGCCAGTTAGCAGCGCATAATGAAGGGTTGCTTTGTTTCTCATTCAGCGTCGTGGGAGAACTGGGTACTCTCCTTCTTGAAGATAAGCAGGATGATGCTCTTCAAACCATCGAGTGGTACAAGTCTGTCTTTAGTGACAGGTACTATCTGGAGTTTCAGAATCATGGATTACCCAAGGAAGCAATTGCCATGAATCTGCTACTGAACCTGGCGTTCCAAACTAAGACTCAGGTGGTATTGACAAACGACTGCCATTATATAGATAAGCGACAACCTGAAGCAATCGATGCCTTGAATTGCATGCGCCTGGGAATGGACTTCAAATCTGCTGAGAGCAAGCGTTTTGCCTGCAATGAATACTATTTCAAAACACCCCAGGAGATGAAAAAGCTCATCGATCATCCTCCACATGCTATTTCGAATACCCTCACAATTGCTGAGAGTATTGAACTTGATCTCTTGTCTGAGCTCCCCATACAGATGAATCATAATGTTTCGGACATCCTCGATAAAGTGCAGCAGTGCAGACTTCCTGAATGCACTTATTTATCATATAAAGCCAAGAACAAAGTCAACTTACACATTCCATCTGGCATGCTGGATGATTTAGTTGAAACTGTGCAAAACGGCTTCAATGACTTTCAAATCGTACCCGTAAGCACATATGGTCGCTATTCCACAAAAAACCTGTTTAGTGCTGTGGCCAGGGTATTAGGTGTCTCTGAAGACAAAATAGAATGGCTGACTGATATGATGCCAAAGTACTCAAAGTCTGTTTTTGATGCGATAATGCAATCTATTGATTTCTCTTGTTTCGCCTTGGAAAACTATCTCTACTCAAAGGCAGTAAGCATTACATCGTACTTAGAAGGTGTATTTGAATATATTGGATACATGCCCACAGTCTTTGCTATAGTTCCAAATAATGCTCCATTGCCAATTGTGCCACGTAATCAATCATTACCATATAGCCAATTTGACATTCATGCTTTAGAGCAACTCGGTTACCCAATATTGTACATTTTTGAGCTGGACGCTCTTATTGATATGCAGAACTGCTTAGCTCTGATTAAGGAAAACCGGGGGCTGTCTATAAACCCGGATACGATTCCACTCAATGACGTTATAACCTATGCATTGATAGCAAAAGGTGAAACTGAGGGTGTCTTTCATCTTGATGCAAAACGCTCCCGGCAAGCATTACAGAAATTTATACCTTGCTGCTTCGATGAACTGATGGCATTTATTGTGCTTAATACGGTAAAACCGGATAAACGCTTTAATGACTACATAAACAGACGCAGGAAAATGCAGGCATATCCACATCCTATACTTAAAAGCATTTTAGCAGAGACTTATGGCATGATCATATATCATGAGCAGACGGTTGACATTGTCCAACAGATAGCAGGATACACCGATGTAGAAGCCAAACAATTTAAGAGATTGCTGATACATGGAAAGCCCAAAGCCATTAATCTAATACTTGAAATATTTTCTGCCAAAGCATTTGAGAAAGGTATCCCTGAGCCAATAATAAGCCATGCTGTCAGCTTGCTAAGAAGATATGGCAGAAAGGCTTTCCCCATGTATCATGCAGAGACATTGACTAAAATCGCATATCATAGTGCTTGGTTAAAAGCGAATTTCAGTGTTGAGTTTGACGAAACATACAAAGATACTAAGACTGATTCGAAGGAGGAATCATGAGTTTTAAAAAAGAAGTACTAGAACACATGGGTGATTATAAACGGGACGTATTAAAAATCGAAGATAATGGGAAATGGTGGCTGAGTAAAAAAGAGAATAGTTTTGTGACTCATGATCACATACTTCCAGTAATCGATGGCGAAAACTCCTTTCAAAAGTATAGCAAGAACAATATACGGAAAGAAAACATTATATCAACATACAGAGATTCATGCTGGAGCTATATTAAAACAGAAAGAATCAAGCTGCAACAATACTACCATCATCTTAACTCATCCCAAGCAATGTGCTTGAATTTCTTCTATCCCTTTGCTGTAAATAACTCGATAAAGAATTCAATCATTACGGCTATCCAGAGTCAATGTTTGGAGAAAATCGATATTAAGAACCCAAAACTTATGAACTACGAGTTTGAGCATGAATCATCTTTGGACGGATACCATGGTCAGAACCCGACCAACTTTGATTTATGTATATCGGGTGAAAGCACAAAACTCTTGTTTGAAGTGAAGTATACAGAAGAAGGATTTGGAGGAATTGAAAAGAAAAAGATGGCAACCTATGTGGAGAAGTACGATAACCTATATAAAAAACTGGCCTTAAAAGTTATCTCTTGCGAATGGAACAATTGCGAGAGTTTTATTGAAAACTATCAAATCATGAGGAACTTAGTACATATAGATGAAAGTAGTTACCTAATCTTCTTGTATCCCGAATTAAACGTAACAGTCAAAAACCAAGCTGTTAAGGCTCGTGAGTTTGTTAAGCCTGAGTTTCGGGCAAAGCTAATATGTATGACTTGGGAAACCTTGTATCAACAGATGTTCAACATATTACTGGAAGTGGACACTATGGATTGTTTCTTAGAACAGAGTTTGCTTGAGTTTAGAGACAAATACCTATACTGGATAGATATACCCAAATGTTACCGCGCCAAATCTCGACTGAGCATCTATTGAATCTCTTGTAATTGGAGTAGCTATAGCGATTTTATCAAGTTTATCATTTCTTTGTAGTCTCCGCATTCCCAGGCATCATCAGCCCTGGTTCTGATCTCATCCTCGGTCATCTTATCCGACTGCAACCAGGGACCTCGAAATTGATTCCACCAGCTCTTGTAGTGGAACTCATTAGCATATGGATCGTCATCAGCTGGGTCGCTATCTAATCCCGATTTATCCATCTCGATTACCCTCATTGTTGTGCCTAAGTGAAGGACATCATCTTTCTTAGCGATCTCCTCGATTGGCTGTTCAGTTCCATCGTCATGCATCAGAATAAGTTGTCTGCCTGATTTAACTATCCTCCAGTGTTGCTTGCCCCTTGGATTCTTTTCTTGCTTGGTCATCTTGATCTCCTTCTCGGTTACCCGACTGTTGATTTATGGGTGCTACTATGCACCCCTCGCACAGGTGGTCAAGTCCTTTCCGCTCAATACGATAAGACAGATTAATGTCTTGGATACCGATCAGATTGAAGATGGAGCTGTATTAATCAGCAGCTATTAAATACCTTACAAAGTGCTATTGAAATAATCGTGATATTTCACGGTTACTAAGCCCTGTTTAATCAATTCGAAATCGGAAATCTCTAATTTGTTCCAGTGATTTCACTTAACAAATCCGTATGAAAAAAATCGTGATATCGTTTTGAAATAATCGTGATATCGCCAGGCTCCGAAATCGCCGAATTGAAAGAATGGTGATACTATAAAGAGTCACTGAAATCTGCAAATAGCGATCACTTGGACAAAATAGGTAAGTCTAAGAGAGAATAGGATATCCGAAAAGCATTTGCAGAAAACCACTTGGACATAGTTTTAGTAAAT
>JAJBBD010000339.1 GCA_020532355.1 Candidatus Cloacimonadota bacterium
CTAATCACACCAAATGCTATTGCTATGACTGAAGAACGTAATTGTTGTCTGTAAAGGCCATTTATATAAAATGGCTTTTTTCAGACACTATACATCAAGTTTTTTAGATATGATTGTCCGTTTTCAGAAAGAAGGTTAACTTATGCAAATATTAAAAACAATCTGGGATATTTTTCAAAATCAGATTCTCGGCATGAGATGGCTTAGCGACCTAATCGGAAGTATGCTGTCTGCGTTTGGGCTAGACACTGCCAATCGCTGGGTAGGTAGCATTCAGTTTTTCATTTATGACGTTATAAAAATAGTAGTGCTATTATGCGTCTTAATCTTTATTATCAGTTACATTCAAAGCTACTTTCCTCCGGAGCGCAGTAAAAAGATCTTAGGGCGGTTCCACGGGATTGGGGCAAATTCCGTTGCTGCCTTGCTTGGGACTGTAACACCCTTTTGCTCCTGCTCGTCTATTCCATTGTTTATAGGCTTTACATCCGCAGGTTTACCCCTCGGAGTCACTTTTTCATTTTTGGTTTCTTCACCGATGGTAGATCTGGGTTCTCTCATTCTGCTAATGAGCATATTTGGAACAAAAGTCGCTATATTATATGTCATATTCGGACTTATCATAGCTGTGGTCGGAGGCACCATCATCGAGAAAATGCGCATGGAAAAGTATGTGGAAAGCTTTATTTTATCTGCTGGCAGTGTTGATATTGAATCTCCTGAACTCACAAAAAAAGAACGGTTGGTTTATGCAAAGGAGCAAACGCTATCAACATTTAAAAAGGTTTTCCCGTATATCTTAATTGGTGTCGGAATAGGCGCATTTATTCATAATTGGATACCCGAAGAATGGGTGGTATCCCTGCTGGGAAGCAACAACCCCTTCGGCGTAATATTAGCGACAGTTATTGGCGTACCGATGTACGCTGACATCTTTGGCACGATTCCGATTGCAGAAGCACTACTGGCCAAAGGGGCACAGTTGGGAACGGTGCTGGCGTTTATGATGGGAGTAACTACGTTGTCTCTACCATCTTTGATTATGCTTCGCAAGGCAATAAAGCCAAAACTGCTGGCACTGTTCATCGCCGTATGCACTGTAGGAATTATTGTTGTGGGATATATTTTCAATACTTTACAAGCGCTAATAATATAATTTGGGAGGTATGAATGGTGACAAAAACATTAGGGAAATCCTGCTGCTCCTGCGGATGCGGTGATTGTGATAAAAAGGTTGTTGTTGAATATTTCTATCTTGACCTTCAAACCTGTGAGCGTTGTATCGGGACAGACAGCGTTCTTGATGAGGTGATGCGGGTGCTTACTCCTGCATTAGAACTTGCCGGTTTTGATGTTGAGTACAACAAAACTGAAATTAAGACAGTTGATATGGCCATACAGCATCAATTTGTTTCGTCACCGACGATTCGGGTGAACGGTCAGGACATCTGTAAATCAATTGCTGAAAACAGTTGTGGCTGCTGTAGTGATATCAGCAACACAGATGTAGAATGCCGTGTGTTTGAGTATAACGGTAAGACTTACGAGATTCCACCCAAAGAAATGCTAGCAGAAAGCATCCTTCAGGGTGTATTTAGTCAATTCAATGAAGAATGTTCCTCTGATAAATATCAATTGCCTGCAAACCTAAAAAATTTCTTTGATGGGAAGAAAACCAAGTCTGGGTGTTGCTGCGAAGGCAATTGCTGCTGATAAATAGGAAGTTCTCTGACCGCAATTTGAATTGTGTTAACCTCGGATTCTAATAATGATATAAAGGAGAAAATTTTATGGCTTTGTTTGGAAAGAAAAATAAAAATGAAAAAAACACCTCCTGTTGCGGAGGTAGCTGTGATGCTGAAAACATGGCAAAGGCTGAAAAAGCAAAAGCAGAGGGCGCAAGTGTTAAGGTGCTAGGAAGCGGCTGTGCGAAATGTAATCAACTTGAAGCTGCAACAAAAGCTGCACTCGAACAACTGGGCATGGATGCGACAATCGATCATGTGACTGATTTCGCACAAATTGCTACTTACGGTGTGATGACTACCCCTGCGCTGGTTGTAGACGGAAAAGTTGTTTCTTATGGCAAGGTTCTCAAAACCGATGAGGTCGTAAAAATCCTGCAAAGGGTCAGAGGATAGAATATGCATAAAACCAAAGATGCGGAAATAGATAAACCAAGGGTTGCATTTATCTGCGTCCATAATTCTTGTCGCAGCCAAATTGCCGAAGCACTCGGCAAACATTTAGCATCTGATGTTTTTGAAAGCTACTCTGCAGGCACAGAAACAAAAAATCGCATCAACCCTGATGCAGTAAGGATTATAAAACAACTTTATGGAATTGACATGGAAGAGACCCAGCATCCCAAGCTTTTAGAGGATATCCCCCCTGTGGATATTGTTATTACAATGGGATGCAATGTCGAATGTCCATATCTGCCTTGTAGGCACCGAGAGGACTGGGGCTTGGATGATCCGACCGGAAAGAATGATAATGATTTTATTGAAGTTATTAAGAAAATTGAAACTAAGATAAAAGATTTAAAATCGACTCTAAGTAATATATAAGGTTTATTTACTTAAATTAAGCCCTGTGTAAACCTTATGATAATAGAGCAAGACCTCTGGTTATTCCGAGCCAAAAGGAACACTGTTCCGAGCTTCAAAGCCAAGCGTTCCGCGAGTTGAGAGCCAACCATTCCGAGGATCGAGAGCCATCGATTCCGACGAGTGGGAGCCAAGGATTCCGAGCAAAAGGTGCATGTAAAGGATTGCAAAATTGAGAAAA